>NZ_JBJLRI010000050.1:0-30639 GCF_050871405.1 Kineococcus esterisolvens | reverse complement strand
GGGCGCGCTGGCGCGCGCAAACAGGTGGGTTTCTCACCAGGCCGCTGGCGCGGCCTGAGTTTGACAAGCTTTGTGCTGCAACAGCTTGCGCCCGCTGACGCGGTCGACTGCGCCGTCGCACGATTTCCCGCCCACCTGTCGGCGACCAGAAACCCACCCAAGGTTTCCGGAGTTTCGATGGAAACTCACCCGGCCCGCTGGCGCGGCCCTGGAGAATTCCGCGGAAGGATCAGAGGGAGGGCCTGACACCCCACCATCAGAGCAACTGAAACCTGAAAACCCTACTCCTACCGCAGAAACTGCCCGGCCACACCCGGCCACGCTCGGGCTTCACTCCGCGGAAAGGGAGTTACACCACTCCCCTGCCCGGCACCCACCAGGCACCCCACACCAGCCGCCCGCGAGTACCGCCCTCCTTGCCCAGCACCAGGCAACGCTCGCTGGCACCACGCACGACGGCGCAGACACCCCCTCGCGCCCGTACGCCCCAACGCCCGAGCCACCCCACTACGCCGGCCACCACAAGCTGCCACGGCAGGCACTACCAACTCGTTTCACTATGACGCTGGGAGCTTGCGGTAGCAGATCAGCGCGCAGGCCAGCTGCAGCAGGCCCAGGTGCAGGTCAGCGCGGCACAATGCCGCGATCTCGCAGTGCTCGGCGATAGACGTCGTAGTCGTAGCCGCGGTCGGCGAACAGGTAGCGCGGACGCAAGCAAGGACGACCACGAACACCGCGCACGATGGGGAAGGCATCGACCAGCGGCAGCAACTGGGTCACGTCATGGCGGTTGCCGCCGGTGAGGGTCACGACCAGCGGAACACCACCGGCATCGGTCAGGAGGTGGTGCATGGAGCCGTTGCGGGCCCGGTCTACCGGCGAAGGGCCGGTGTGAGCCCCCCTTTGAGGGCCCGCACGTGCGAGCCGTCCACCACCGCCGTCTCCAGGTCCAGCTTCCCCGCCGCGCGCAGCTCCTCCAGCAGCACCTGGTGCAGGTGCGGCCACACCCCCGCTTCGGTCCAGTCCCGCAGTCGCCGCCAGCAGGTGATGCCCGAGCAGCCGAACTGCTCGGTAGGAACCTGATTCCAAGTGCAGCCGGTGATCAACACGTGCACGATCCCGGCCAGCGCAGCCCGGTCATCACGCGGCAGCCGGCCGGGGTAACGGTGCCGGCGCGGCGGGCGCTTCGGCAGCAGCGGCTGCACCCGCTCCCACAGCCCGTCGGACACCAGCTCCTCGACCCGCTCAGACACCGCCGCCTCGATCATGTCTCCAAGCTGTGACGGCCTGACCGAGTCCGCAACTCATAGTGAAATGAACTGCGGAAGTCAAGCTCAGTTCCATCATCGGCGCGGGCTGGTGCGACGACACTGGTGACGATGACGGTCACGCTCATCGCGCACCCCCGTCACCGTGTCGCGAAGGGACAGGCGTCCGCCCGCGCGGTCGAGCACGTCGTCGAGGACAGGGTGTTCGCCCCTTTGATGGTCGTCGGCACGACCACACCCATGGCAGCGCTGTGATCACCAAGGGTCCGCACCCTGTCAGGGCGTCGTGGTGCTCGTTCGCCGCGTCAGGGCCCGAGCAGGCCGCGTTCGTAGCCGGTGGCGACGGCGGCAGCGCGGTCGCTGACGCCGAACTTTTCGTAGATGTGTTGCAGGTGCGTCTTCACGGTTGCTTCGCTGAGGAACATTCGCCGGGCGCAGTCCCGGTTGCTGGTCCCCCGGGCGATCAGCTGGAGCACCTGCAGCTCACGCGGGGACAGCAGGCGATCGGGCGCCGCAGGTGCACGCACCCTGGTGAGCAGGCGTGAGGCCACGGCAGGGGCGAGGACGGACTCGCCACGAGCTGCCGCCCTGATGCCGCGCAGGAGATCGTCGGCGGTGCAGTCCTTGAGGAGATAGCCGGTGGCGCCGGCCTCCACGGCACGCAGGATGTCGTCGTCGCTGTCGTAGGTCGTGAGCACCAGGACCCGAGACGCGCTGGCACTGCAGGTCAGCGCCTCGATGGCCGCGACCCCGTCCCCACCGGGCATGCGCAGGTCCATCAAGACGACGTCCGGGGCCAGCGCCAGGCTCCGCGTCACGGCGGAGGGGCCATCGGCCGCCTCACCGACCACCTCCAGGTCGCTGGAGGCGCTGATCACACCGCGTAGCCCGTCCCGGACAATGGGGTGGTCATCGACGATGAGGACCCGGATCACGCCGACACCTCCTCCGGGCAGAAGGGGCCGGGCTGCTGCAGGGCGCGGGGAGGCGTCAGCGGTATCCGCACCGACAGCGCCGTTCCCCGCCCGGGGGCGGACTCGATGTCGACGACCCCGCCGAGTGCACCGACGCGCTCGCACATGCCGATCAACCCGAAGCTGCCCGGTGGTGACGAGGACACCTCGAAGCCGCGACCGTCGTCACGGACGTCCAGCACCGCCATGTCGTCCATGGGCGCCAGGGTCATCACCACCCGCCGGGCGTGAGCATGTCTGGCGACGTTGGCCAGCGCCTCCTGAGCCGCGCGCAGCAGCGCTACCTCCACGGCCGTGGGCAGGCCGCTCGGCGCCTCGTCCACGACCAGCTCGATGCAGGTGCCGGTGTCCTCGGACCACCGGTCCGCGATGCCCTGGAGGGCGGAGACCAAACCGTGCTGTTCCAGGGGCTCCGGGCGCAGCTCGTGCAGGGAGCGGCGGGCTTCGATGACCGTGGAACGGGCGAGCGTGGCGGCTCTATCCAGGTGGGCGCTCGCGCCTGCGGGGACGCCGGCACAGCGCTGCGCGGCCTGGACCTGCGTCAGGACCCCCACCAGGCCCTGGGCCAGGGTGTCGTGGATCTCCCGCGCCAGCCGAGTCCTCTCCTCCGCAGCGCCGGCGTCGCGGGCGTGGCGGATGAGCTGCTCGTGCAGCGCCGCGTTCTCGGCGGCCGCCGCCTGCAGAGCGAGCACCGCCTGGCGACGTCGCTCGCTCTGCTCCAGCGCCCACCGGCTCATGCTGCCGGCGTTGCCGATCACCACGGTCTCCACCACGATCACGACCGACACGAGGGCCCACCCGGCGCCGTCCTCCGGCGGGGCGCCGGGCAGAAGGTTGACCAGCACAGAGAAGGCCAGGGCGCCTGGCATCCCGCGCCAGTCCAGGATGAGCACGGGTGCGGCGATGAGACCGACGATCGCGGCGAGCACGAACATCGGGTCCAGGGCGATCAGCGCGGCATCCAGCACCCACAAGACCGCCAGGTAGCCGGCCACCGGCCACCCGCGCTCTGCGCGCCGGGTCAGCCGGCGCCACCCGAGGTGGCTCCAGGCGCCGGTAGCAGCGGCCAGCGGCAGCAGGACGGCCCAGCGGACGCCGCCGGGGTCCAAGGCGATGTGCAGCAGGACCGAGGTGCCGAGCAGCGTCAGCGGTAGCGCGGCGAGGGCACGCTGGGCGCGACCGTCGTGGAAGCCGATCTCCTCGCCTGCAGGTTCTGCCACGTCGACCTCCTGGGGCGCGTCCTGTGGATCGTGGGAGGACTGCGAGCCGACCATAACCGCGCCCGCAACGGCATGGGCATGAGTTCAAGCCCATGTCGACGGCTCCCCGGTGAACAGTCCCGAGGTGTGGCTGGTGCCGATCGACGACGGCGAAGGCCCTCCCGAGGTCGTTACTCCAGGACGGCAGTGGCCTCGACCTCCACGAGCACATCGGGTTCGAACAGGTGGCTGACACCGATCAAGGAGGCCGGGGGCAGCGGCTGAGGTAGGCGCAGCTCCTCACTGACCTGGGCGATGCCGGCCATGAAGGGCTCGATCTTGTCTGGGGTCCAATCGGTGACGTAGAAGGTGAGCCGGACCACGTCGCCGAAGCTGGCGCCCGCGGCTCGCAGGCCGGCGCCGGTGTTGCGCAGGGCGTGGGCGACCTGGCCGGCGAGGTCGCCTGGAGCCAGCGCCTGCCCTCGGCCGTCGCGAGCGACCTGGCCGGCGATGTGGACCTGGCGGGTGCCCGTGGCGATCGCGACGTGGTGGTAGGGCACGGGCTGCATGAGGCTGTCGGGGCTGGCCAAGTGCACGGTCATGGACTGCTCCCTGAGTCGGGGCGGATCAGCGTGGATCGAGGTGGATGGGCAGCCGGGCGACCTGCCCGCCTGCTGGTATCCCATTGATATCTGGTGCCCGCAGGGAACTTCAACGAGACTAGGTGTCGTGCCAGAAACCACCCACCTCCGCCACGACCCGGGCTCCGAGGTCTTGAGGGTCACCGCGCCGCACCGGGAGCTGCTCGATCAGGTGTTGGACAAGTGGTCGCTGCAGGTGCTCGAGGAGCTGTGCGAGCGCCCTTCGCGCTTCAGCGAGCTGCGTCGTGCGATCCCGGCGGTGACGGGCAAGTCGCTGACGGCCACTTTGCGTCGCCTGGAGCGCAACGGGATCGTGCAACGCGAGATCGTGAGCTCGCGGCCGGTGGCGGTGGAGTACCGCATCACCGCTCTGGGCAAGACGCTGCGGGAGCCGGTGGAGGCGCTGCTGCGCTGGAGCGCCGCGCACATGTCTGCGATCGAGGCAGCCCGCGCCCGCTTCGAGGAGGGGGAAACACCAGCGGCAGCCGTCGATGACCTCGGCGATGCTGGATGAACCAGGGGAAGTCGACAGCAGCGGCGGATCGTCCAGGTCCGTGCACGATCCGCCATGCCCGCCTCCTACTCCCAGGTGAACGTCCGCACGGCCACCACGCCCGCGATCAGCGCCGTGCCGGCCAGCGCGAGCAGCTGGGAGGTGGGCACGGGCGCTCCCGCCCACGCGTGCAGCAGCCCGTTGACGAGCGCGCCCAGCGGCGAGTGCAATCCCACCACCTCCAGCCAACCAGGGAGGGCCTCCAATGGCACCCAGATGCCGGCGAGGAAGAGGACCGGCATCAGCAGCGCAGGACCCAGGACGGAGTTGGCTCTGACCGAGGGGGAAATCGCTGCGATGAGCAGGCCCACGGCGAGCAGTGCCAGCACCCCCAGGGCGGTCACCAGCAGCGCCGTGCCGGGGGACGTCGGCGCGGGCAGTCCGACCACGGTCAGCGCCGCGACGGCCAGCACGGTGGTGGCGATGAGCACCGCCACTAGGTGCACCACCAGCTGGGCGAGCAGCAGGGCGCTGGGTGAGGTGGGGGTGGTGGACAACCGCCGCAGCACACCCGTCTCGCGGTACAGCACCAAGGTGCTGGGCAGGCTGAAGAAGCCGACCACGCCTAGCAGCAGCGCCATCGCCAGGGCGGGAGCGAAGGCCGCGGAGTCCCTGCCGGTGGTCAACGCCGGATCCGCCAGGTCGAGCAGCAACCCCAGCGCCAGCAGCAACCCGAGGGGTAGCGCGATCACAAAGGTAGGCACGGCGGGCTCGCGCAGCATCAGCACCGCCTCGGTGCGGGTCATGGCGAACACCCTGCTCATCGGGCCCCCTCGTCCTGGTTGGTCAGGCGCAGGTAAGCGTCCTCGAAGCTGACCTGGCCGACCTCCAACTCGGCGGCGGTGCTGCCGTGGGCGGCTAGGGCCGCCAGCACCACCTGCGCCACGGTAGCCGTCCCGTGCACGACCCAGCGGCCGCCCTCACGGCGCACCGAGCGGACCGCGGGTAGCGCCTGTAGGACGCCGTCATCCACGGGGGGTAGGGGGCGGAAGGTGAGGCTGTGCCCAGCGACGTCGTCGGCACCGACAGCGGCGAGCTCGGCTGGGGTACCCGTGGCGAGCACTCGTCCCCGGGTGAAGACGGCGACGCGATCGCACAAACTCGCCACCTCGTCCATCTGGTGGCTGACCAGCACCACGGTGCTCCCCCGCCGGTTGACCTCACGCACCAGCTGCCACATCTCGCGCCTGGCTGCAGGGTCCAGTCCGGTGGTCAGCTCGTCGAAGACCACCACCTCAGGCTTGCCCAGCAGGGCGAGCGCGACGGAGACGCGCTGCTGCTGTCCGCCGGAGAGCTTGCCGAACGCGGTGCGCTCCGCACCCGCCAAGCCCACCCGCTCCAGCACCTCGCGCCAGTCAGCCGGACGAGCGTAGAAGGAGGCGTACAGCGCCAGCACCTCAGCGACCCGCAGCCGCGGTTGCACCCGACACGCCTGCAACTGGGCGCCGACCCGCTGCACCAGCGCGCCGCGATCACGCACCGGGTCCAACCCGAGGACGCGCACGCTACCGCCGTCGGGCCTGCGCATGCCCAGTAGGCACTCCACCGCCGTGCTCTTGCCCGCCCCGTTGGGCCCGAGGACCCCGAAGACCTCTCCCGCCTCCACGGACAGGTCGACTTCATCGACCGCCACCGTCGACCCGTACTTCTTGTGCAGACTTCGTACCTGGATCACCGACACCGTCCCCGCCCCTCATCGCCGTCGCACACTTGCTGACACTCCAGCGTCGGCCTCGGCAACGGCGTGAGGAATCCCCCGACGAGCGTGGGGGACACCCATTCGGGATGAGCCAGGGCATCAACCATCTGGCGGACCCCACCAGCACGAGCACCAGCACAGACGCCCTGGCGAGCGAGCCGCCACCAGCGACGTCGATCACCGTGGGGTTCAAGGAGCGGCGACGATCCACGACCTGGGACGAACTGACCACCGACACCGGGCGAGATGGAATGCCCACGGTCACCCACCCAAGACGGTGCGGTGACAACGGGGGTAACTCCCGCCTGCAGGAAATGGTTGTGCAGGTGCAGTGCAGCCAGCCGTCTGTAGGCGGGCGGTGCTGAGCGTTGGCCGGTCGGCGGCACAGGTCGAGCTCACCGCCACTTCCGCCCTGTCCAACGCTCAGCGACCAATCCCCTCCGGAGGAACATGCGCCCCCGGGGAGGTGCTCAGTGCGCGATGGTGTCCAGCTCGGCCACGTCCTGCTCCGACAGGGAAATGGCCGCGCCGGAGATGTTTTCGTGCAGGTGGGTCACGGACTTCGTGCCCGGGATCAGCAGGAGATTCGGAGAACGCTGCAGCAGCCAGCTCAGAGCCACCGCCATCGGCGTGGCCGACAGCCGCTGCGCCACCGCCGACAGCGCCTCGGACTGCAGGGGGGTGAACCCACCCAGGGGGAAGAACGGCACGTAGGCGATGCCGTCGCGGGCCAGGTCGTCGAGCAGGTCGTCGTCGTGACGGACGGCAAGGTTGTACATGTTCTGCACACACACGATCGGAGCGATGCCCGTGGCCTCGGCGACCTGCTCGGCGGTGACGTTGCTGACGCCGAGGTGGCGGATCAGGCCGTCCTGCTGCAGCTGGGCGAGGGTCTCGAAAGCTTCGGCGATCGAGCCATCCTGAGGGCCGTTGGCATCGCCCATGCGCATGTTCACCAGGTCCAGCACGTCCACCCCCAGGGCCTGGAGGTTGTCCTGGACCTGGCGGCGCAGGTCTTCGGGTCGGCGGGCGATGGGCCAGCCGCCCTGGGCGTCGCGCTTCGCACCGACCTTGGTGGCAATGAACAGTGACTGCGGGTAGGGGTGCAAGGCCTCGCGGATGAGGTCGTTGGTGACCCGGGGGCCGTAGGCGTCGGAGGTGTCGATGTGGGTGATGCCGGCCTGCACGGCGGCGCGCAGGACGGCCAGAGCGCCGTCGTGGTCGGCCGGGGGGCCCATGACCCAGGGACCGGCCAGCTGCATCGCTCCGTAGCCGAAGCGGGTGACCTCACGATCACCCAGAGTCCAGGTGCCGCCGGGCAGAGCAGTGGGAATGGAGCCGATGCCATCGCTGGTAGTGCCACTGGCGTCGCTGGTGGAGGTGATGGAGGTGGTGGAGGTGGTGCTCACAATGGGGCCTTTCCCGATGTCGGTCTGGGTGTTCGTCTCGATGACCGCGGTCGCGCTACTAGCGCCCCGAGGCGGCATGGACGAGACTGACGCCTCTGCTCTCCATCGGGAAGTAGGCACTTTTAGGTGCGTTACGCACCACTAACGTCTGGAGGGCAGCATGACCGCGACGACACCGTCTCGCCCGACCGCCCGGACCGCGGAGCCGGCGAGGGAGGAGGCCAAGCGCGCCGCTGGGCAGCAGTACAACGCCTTCCTGGCGCTCTGCCCGAGCCGGCAGCTGTTGGACCGCATCTCCGACAAGTGGGTCACCCTGATCCTGTGCGCCCTGGCCGGTGAAGCTGCAGCCCAGCGCGACGACGACGAGCCCGCGGGGCCTCGGGTGCTGCGCTACTCCCAGTTGTCCCGACTGCTGGTGGGCGTCAGCCAGAAGATGCTGACCCAGACGCTGCGGTCCCTGGAGGCCGACGGCCTGGTGACACGCAGCGTCACCCCGACGGTGCCGGTGACGGTCACCTACGAGCTCACCGACCTCGGTGCGTCCTTGCACCGGGTGGTGAGCCATCTCCGCGCGTGGGCTCAGGACAACATGGACGCCGTCACCGCCCACCGCGCCAGCCACGGTCAGGGCGCCTGACAACGCGACCAGGCGACGCCGTTGCGGAGCGCGTCGTCTGACCCAGCAGTCCGCGGGCGTCCCCACCACCCACGAATCCGAAGAGTCGATAAAGGAGTTCAATACGTCGCGATGCGCTACAGCGAGCGCCTGGCCACCGAGGGGGCGGTCGCCTCGGTGGGTTCCACTGGCGATTCTTACGCTAACGCGATGGCGGAGGCGTTCAACTACCTCTTCAAGTCCGAGTGCATCCGCAACCCGCACCTGCCCGGTCGCGAGGGTCCCTGGCGTGGCATCGACGACGTGGAGATCGCGGTGGCGGAGTACGTGGACTGGTACAACCGCCGCCGCCTGCACGGTGAGCTCGGCATGGTCCCACCCGTTGAGTACGAAGCCCGCTTCGCCGACCACCCTGTGATGATCACCGGCTGAGCGTTGCTTGACGCCCTCCATCGAACCCGGGCCTTGACACCCCGTCCTACCAGGGGCTTCGTTCACACCGACCGCAACCCCGCTCGTCAGCGGGATGGAAAAGGCTCACTAGATCTAACGGTCATCCCGCCTCATGTGTGAAACACGCGTCGGCGAGGAACACACGCCTTCCGCCCGCTCACGTGGATGACACGCTGGGTGAGATCAGTAGGCGAAGACGCTGACCAGTGCGCCGGCTGCGAAGGGAACACCCTCGTCGTCCCTCTCGATCAACGACGTGGTGTCGACCATGACGCCGTGATCATGGATGTGCAGGGCTGCAAGGCACGACTCGACGGGAAGCGGCTCCGTCACCGTCGGAATGGACAAGAGGGAGCTGCACTCCTCCGTGACCAGCTCAGGGCCCGACGCCTGCAACGCCTTCGTCATGCTGCCTGAGATCGTCGGTACAGACTGGTGCACCTGCCAGCAGCCGACCAGCCCGTCCCCGCTGCACTTCGTCGAATGCGTTCCACCGTCGGGGGCAGGGAGAGATCGTGCCAGTGCGGCTGCACGCTCCGCGCGCGGGGAGTCGATCCGCTCCTGCACCAGCGGCACGGCCAAGACCGCTGACGCACTGAGCGCGGCGATGACGAGGGAGATCGAGAAGGCAGGACGCGGAGGACGCACGGACGTGCATCGACGTTCGGGGACCGCGCCTGAAGGACCCCGCACCTCAGCACGTAGATCATCGCGATGCAGGTGCTCGAGCCGTACCTGGCGCCCGACCAGCTGAGCTTGGCGAGCAAGCTGCAACTGTCGGCTGTCGGGTGGGTCCGCCGCGCCATGACGACCGCTATGCCTCTCGCGACAGGCGACTGCACGGTCATCCCGCCGATCGCGCACCTGCTCGAGCCGCGCGGCCGCAACACCTGCATGACGTGCGGGCCTCACCGCACGACACCGATCATGATCGGGTGAGCATGAGCCTGTGCACCGACACCGCACCAGCGGCCTGGCTCCGGGACGACCCCCAACCATGGCACCGGCTGGTCAGCCTGGGACCGGCGGGGTTCCCCACCTACGCGCGGCTGCGCTTCCTGCCCGATCCCACCGGCTCCGGCCAGAGCGAGGGCGACGCCGGCGACTCCCTCGTGCAGGTCTCAGAAACCGAGCAGTTGCGCCGCGCGGTCGACGTCCTGGCCGCGTTCACCACCACACCGCAGGGGTGCTTCTTCCTGCTGTGGGACGGCTGGGGCCTGCACCCTGCCGGTCCCGGCCACCCCGCATACGACGACCGGGGCACCTGGCCGCGCCTGCCCGGTGGCCCAGTCACCGGCAGCGGCCGCCGCCTCGACGACGGCGCCCCGCTGCTGCACGAGCCCTCGGCCGGGTTCGAGCCGGGCCTGCAGCCGCGATCGGCGCACCCCGGGGCGCCGCAGGAGCACCCGGCGCAGGTGCGCCTGCCGAACCGGGACTACTACCTCTTCGTCGGCGGCACCGGCGACGTCGGCGACTGGGGCCCAGCCCTGCCGCTAGGGCGCAGCGGCCACGCCCCCGATCCGGCGTTCGTCTGGCCCGCCGACCGCGCCTGGTGCCTCGTGCGCGACGTCGATCCGCACTACGCGGGCATCGGGGCCACCCCGCAGGCCCTCGACGCCCTGGTGCACCACCGCGGCCTGGACGTCGTGCTCGCCGACCCGACCCAGGAGCAACCTCACTACCGGTGAGCAGTGCCACGGCCCACCTCGACGAGGAGGTCCGCTCACCGCGTGAAGCGGCCCACTCGGTCGTGGCGCGGTGCCGGCAGCGCCGGCGCCCGTAATCAATCCCCACCCACGCAGCGTCCAGCAGCAGCTGAGCAGCCCTCCCTGCTTCCGCCGCACCGCCGAGGGACCCCACAGCGCACGGTCAGCGCGCTCACGCAGCCCAGCAGCCCAGCAGCCCAGCAGCCCTCGAAGGTGCGCAGCGCCGCCACGTCCGCGCACCGCAGGTGCTCCCACTCCCCGGAACCGAAGGAGTCGGCGGTGGCGTCGATGAACACCTCCGCACCCCCACCCCCGGGCGCCCGCCGGTAGTACGTCCTGATCGGGTCCCCTTCCGTGGTCGCACTCGTCACCCGCACCTCCGCGCCGTCGTGCTGCGCGTCCGCGCTCGACAGGCACGCCTCCCACGGCGCCGCTGCCGCCTGCTCCCCCGACACCTGGCCCGACGCCTGCCCCTGCGCCACCGTGACCGGTGGGCACCGCGGGTACGGCTCCCGGTCGCTGAACGCCTGCGGCGGGCGACCCGAGGCGGTCAGCTGCCAGATCACCCACACCAGCATCGAGCCGGCGAAGAGCATCAGCGCCACCACGAGCACCGGGCCGAGCGACGCACGCACGTCTCTGGCACCTCACCCATCACGCCTCCAGGGTCGGCGAGCCCAACAACAGGCGAGGGCTCTTCGGTGAACTCCCCCGCTCAGCGAGCCGGGCACGCAGGTGGCATGGATGGTGCGACGCAGAAGAGTCGACAGCGAGGCCGGATTGACTTCCCCGCCTCGCCTCACTCCTGCATGGCCGTTGTCGACTCGCCCTGCAGCAGCCGGGCCAACGCCACCCGCGCCGTGGCGTACCGGGTGCGCGCCGTCGAGGCCGGCACACCCGTGACGGCCGCCGCCTCGACCAGCGTGAAGCCGTCCCAGTGCACCAGCATCACCAGCTCCCGCTGCGCCGCGGGTAGCCTCCCGACCGCTTCCCGCACAGCGTCAGCGACGTGATCCGGCCCGGCCGCGTCAGCGATCCGCTGCGCAGCCGCGAGCTCGCTGCGCAGTCGGGCGGACAGGTCATCGGCGCGGTGCCGACCGCGTCGGTGGTTCGCCAACGTGCCGCGAGCCACGGTGAACAGCCACCGGCGCGCCCCTTCCTCGTCGGCGGGCAGGTCGGCCGATCGGCGCCAAGCGGTCGTCAGCGTCTGGGACAGCACATCGGCAGCGTCCTCGGGATCGGCGGTGCGCCGGCGCAGGTAGCTCAGGACATCGCCGGCGTGCCGGGCCAGCAGATCCGCGACCCGCTCGTCCGCAGCGCTCACCGGCCGGGAGTCCGTTCGATCTCCTCGGCGCAGCCGGTGCTCTGACCCTCGATCGAGACCTTCGAGACGTCGTAGCCCTGCCGCCGCACCTCGTCGAAGACGGCTGCGCTGATGGCCTGGCTCCACGCGTTGAACTCGATCCAGTCCTCGGTGTACAGCTCCTCGCCCGTGCCCAGGTACTCACCCGTCACCCCGTCGGTGACGTCCATCGACCGCTGGTCCTGAAGCTGGCGGGAGTAGTCCAGGTCGTCGAGGTCCATCGTGGCCAGGTACTCCCGCCCGGCGAGGACCGCGGGGTCATCGACACCCTTGGCGCCGTGGTACGGCACCACCTTCACCGACAGCAACGCGCACTGCCCCGGCGTCTGACCGATGACGCGGTCCCACGCCAGCCAGTCCGGCGCCCACGGCGAAGCCGCCGCGCGCCCACTCCCGCCACGGCGAGCACGCCCGCCGCCCCGCCGACAGCGAGCCGGCGCGCCAGGCGGCCACCGCGTCGCCCTCCTCGACGCCCCCGGGTGGTGGGGGCGCAGGCGTGCACGAGGTCGTCGATCTCACGGCTCACCCCGTCGGTCACCGGGACCGTCGGTGCGGACCTGGCCAGCAGCTCGTCCAGCGCGCGGTCATCCAGCGGGCTCATGCCGGTCCCCTCAGGGTGGGGGGCGCTCACACCCTCTACATGTCCGGCACCCGCCTCGAACGTCCGCCCCTGAGGACGCACCACCGAACCCCCTGGCCCACTCGGCACAGGACCGTGACCGATGCGCACGGTCCTGACGCCCGTCCGGGTGCGGCCGCCATCTCAGCTCGACTTTCAACCTCCGGCTTCGCGCCGGGAAGTCGGAGGTTGAAAGTCAAGCTGAGACGGTCTAGCCGTGCGGCACCTGCACGCTCATGCGGTCACGTCCCGGCGGCGCAGGGCCGCGGTGGCTGCGACCACCAAGGTGGCGGCCGTGATGGTGATGAGGGCCAGTGGAGGCAAGGTGACCGTCTCGTAGGGCGCTCTGGGGGTCAGGGCGAAGGGCGCCGCGTCCAGGACCACGCCGGGGAGGTCGAACAGAGGCCCGTACAGGCCGACCAGGATCGAGGCCACCAGCAGCGCCCAGAGCCACCACTTGCCCGCGCGCAGGCCGTGGGCGAGAGCGGCCAGCCCCGTGAAGCACAGCACGATCGGCAGGTGGGCGAGGGAGGCGAGCGTGAACGCGCCCACGAGGCCGGGATCGCCGACCGAGCTCGCGGCTCCGGCGCCCACACCCAAGCCGGAGGCGAGCAGCAGCAGGGTCGAGCTCAAAGCGCTCACCAGGACAGACCCACCCAACCACGCCGGGCGGCTGACCGCAGTCGCCAGGACCACGCCGGTGCGGCCCTCGTCCTCCTCGTGGTTGAGCCGGTTGATCGAGACCACGGCGTGGACGGCTACCGCCATGGCGAAGAACGCCAGGAACGCGGACAGGGTCGAGCGCAGCACGTCGTCCTGGCCAGCACCGCCGAAGACTTCCGCGAGCTGGGGCTGGGACTCGAAGCTGTCCACGATGCCCCGCCCCATGGAACCGGTGAGGAGGGCGAACACGAACAACCCGACCGCCCACCACGCGATCGAGGCCCGCTCCGTGCGCAGGGTCAGACCCGTGGGGCTGGGCAGTCCTCGACTCGCCGCGGGGCGACCGCGCCGAGCCGGGAGCAGACCGGCGCCGACGTCGCGGTGCCCGACCAGCCCGAACGACGCCGTCAGCAGCAGGGCGGCCACGCCGACGCCGACAAGGAGCGGCCACCAGCGCAGATCGACGAACGCGCGGGTCTGCTGCGCCCATCCGATCGGCGACATCCACGACAGCGTGCTGCCGCCAGGCTGGGCGGCATCACCGACCCCGCGCAGCACGTAGGCCAAGCCGAGGAGCCCGCCGGCCGTCCCGGAGGCGGTGCGGGCGTGCTCGCTCAACTGGGCGGTGACTGCGGCGAGGGATCCGAAGACGAGTCCGACCACGGCGGCGCCGGCAGCGATGGCGGCCGAGTCGGGCAGTGCGAGGTCGTTGACCAGCAGCGCGGCGAGCAGCACCGCCGCGATCGCCAGGTTCGCCACGAGGAGCAGGACGAGCGCGGCGCTCAGCGGGGCACGGCGTCCGACAGCACCGGCGCGCACGAGGTCGACGCGGCCGGCCTCCTCCTCGGCCCGGGTGTGACGCACGACCAGGAGGATCGACATGAGCGCGACAGCCACGGCGATCATGCCGAGCATCTCATTGGCGATCATGACCCCGAACGTGTAGTCGTCCAGGCCGTAGCCCGGGCCGGTCATGAACGCACCCGAGGGGTCCCTCATGATCTCAGCTCGGGTCTGCATCGCGGCGGCGTCCGGGTAGACCGCCGGGATGGCCGCACCGAAGTACGCGATGAGCCCGCCGATGCTCAAGGCCCACACCGGCATCCGGACACGATCGCGGCGCAGCCCGAACTGCAGCAGGCGGCGGGTGCCGGTCAGCGCAGTGCTCGATGACGGTGCCGCGTCCGGGACGCTCTCGCGGCTGCGGGTGAGCGTGGTCATCGCGCACCACCCGACGTGCTGGCCGCACCGGAACGTGCCGGAGGGCCGTCGTAGTGGTGGACGAACAGCTCCTCGAGCGTGGGCGGGGTGACCACGAGGTTCGCGATGCCGGCGGCGGCCAGCGCGCTCATCACCGAGGACAGCGCGGTGTCGTCGACCGTGAAGGTCAAGAGCTCGCCGTCCACCGTGACGTCGTGCACCCCGTCGAGGGATCCGATCGCGCCGGGTGGCTGCCTCGTCGTGACGCGCACGGTGCTGCGGGTGAGGTGACGGAGCTCCTCCAGCGAACCGCTTTGCACGGTGCGCCCGGCGCGGACGATCGTGACCCGGTCGCAGAGCTTCTCGACCTCGGCCAGGATGTGGCTCGAGAGCAGCACGGTGGTTCCGCGGGCGGCGGCCTCAGTGATGCACTGCTGGAACGTCAGCTCCATCAGCGGGTCGAGTCCCGAGGTCGGCTCGTCGAGGACGAGCAGCTCCACATCGCCGGCCAGCGCCGCGACGAGGGCCACCTTCTGCCGGTTGCCCTTGGAGTAGGTGCGGGTCCTCTTCGTCGGATCCAGGTCGAACCGCTCCAGCAGCTCGGCCTTGCGGGCTCGGTCCAGGCGGCCGCGCAGGCTCGCGAACAGGTCGATGACCTCCCCACCGGTCAGCTTGGGCCACAGGTTGACGTCACCGGGCACGTAGGCGAGGCGCCGGTGCAGGGCCACGGCCTCGGACCACGGATCGGCGCCGAACAGCCGGGCCGTGCCGGCGTCTGCACGCAGCAGCCCCAGCAGGACGCGGATCGTGGTGGACTTCCCGGCGCCGTTCGGGCCGAGGAACCCGTGCACCTCACCGGCGACCACGGTGAGGTCGAGCTCGTCCAGGGCGCGCACCGCGCCGAAGGACTTGGTCAGGGCCTGCACATCGATGACTGGAGACATGACTCGTGCGCTCCCTACGGGTACCGCCAGATGAGGTGGTCGGCGCGACGCGCGGCCTCGCCGGATCAGACGCTGCGAGCAGGTGTGGAGGTCTGCGGTGGGTCGCTCACGTAGAGCAGGTACGCATCGAGCATGGTGTTGTCCGTCATGAGCCCGTGCGTGAAGAGCTCCACGGTCGGCAGCATCATGCGGTTCCGGTAGCCGTGCAGGATCGCGACCACGTCCGTCGGGTCGGCCGGGGGGTTCAAGGTCATGTCCAGCAGCAGCGCACCGAGGCCCTGCACGGTCAGGTAGTGGGCCCGGGCCTTCTCGTCCCGGCTCGGGCGCATCGTCCCCGCCGCCACGGCCTCGGCGATGTAGGCCTCGGCGTCCGCGGCGAAGTGCTCGACGAAGTCCTTCGCCAGCTCCCCTCCTGCTTGCAGGCTCCGCAGCGCGTACCCGACCAGTGGCGCGTACTCGTCCATGGACGCCAGCTGCAGCAGCAGATCCTGCGCACCACCCGAGGCGAGGGCTCGCTCTTTCGACTCCCGGATCGCTGCCAGCACGTGGGCGTCGCACGCCGCGCGCAGCTCGTCCTTGGAGCCGAAGTGGTGCACGATCAGCGCCGCGCTCACTCCCGCGTCCTGCGCGATGACCCGCAGCCCCACGCCGAAGCCCTCGCGCCCGTACCGGGCCACCGCCGCGTCGCGGATCCGCGCACGCGTCGTGAGGTCCTCCGGCGACGAGGTTGAACGCATGTTCCATACGCTAAACACTCGTTCAAGAGAAGGCAAGGGCGGGGACCACCGGGCAGGAGGCGCCGAACCGGTAGGGCCTGGTGGGCCGCTACCGAGCTGACGTGGACGGCGCTGCGGACCGCTCCGGGATCCGGGCGGCACGAGCACCCGGGTCGCGACGCGCACCACCCCGCCGGGCGGGATCGCACCGACTCCCACCAGGGCATCCACACCGAGCACCGCCGCTTGGCGCGTCACCCCCACGACCGTCGCGCACCTGTTCTGCGCCTTGCTGGACAACACCCCAGAAACTCGTGGCAGGAGCTGAACCCTTACGAGCCGTGGCAACACATCGCAGCGAGCAGCCGTCGGGCACGGATGGGCGTCACGGCCAGACGGGCCAGCGCTGTCATCGTGATGCTGGTGTCGTAGCGCGGGGCCAGGCGCTCGCACTCTCGCCGCCTCGCAGGCACCTGATGGCACACTCGACAATCTCGCCGGGTGGCGAGCCACCGATCAGGGAAGCTCGCCACCGACCACGTCGATGTCCAGACGTGATCTGAGCGTGGCGGACATCGACGCACCTGCCCAGAGCGCACCTCTCACCGACGCCCTGTCCGCTCGACCACACAGTGTCGTCGACACCTCCTCTCCAGCAGTACGCCGTTGTCCTGTTCGCCCTGGGTGTTGCGCAAACGCAACACTGAGGAAGTGACGAGCACGAGTCAGGAGGCTGCAGGTGTCCCCCCGCACACCAGGCAGCCGCACAACCGCCTGGCGGTGCTGCGCGCCGAGCGGGGCATCGGCCGCCGCCCGCTGGCCCTGCGCCTGGCCGTCCACTTCGCCCTGCCGGTCGAGGCGATCTCCCCCTGAGCCCCTTCCCGCCCATGGCGGCGCAGCTGCACGCCGCCCCCACCACCTCCACTACGACCTCCACGGCAACTCCCCCGACGCGCTCGATGACGACGCCGACGGCAGGAGCGGACGCGTGAACACCCCCGTCAGCCGCGCCCGCAGCGGGCCCCGCACCGACCCGCACACCCCCCAGCCGCGCGCAACGCCGCGCGCGGCTGCGCGCCCGCAGGCACGCGCACCTGCACGACCAACGCCAAGCGCCGCTGCCGGCCAGCGCTGGCAGGGTGTAGCTGCGGCGCGTGACCCGGATGCTGGACACCGCCCCCGCCGGCCTGCTCGACGAGCGCGGGGTCGCCCACCGACGCGAACATCACCTGACGCTGGTGCTGCTGGGCGCGCTGGTGGCCTTGGCTCCTCTCAACGGCTTCCTCGCGCAGCAGGGAGGTGCGGCCCTGTTCAGCAGCGTCGACTGGGTAGCGCTGCTCCTTGCCTCGTTCCTGGCCGTGAGCACGCTGCCCGCCGCCGCGCTGACATGGACCTGGCCCACACCCACCGACGAGGTGGGCGACCTCAACGACTCATCAGCAACCATCGATACGAGTGATCGCACTGCGTCGCGAGGTGCGGCGACCATCTCAGAAACGGTCGATAGCCGGATGCGGAGCGCTGCTGCAGGGAACCTCCGAGATCACTGATCGGTGCCGAGCCGCACGCCAGGTGATGCTCCTGCGCTGGCGATCTGGGCTTGCCCCGACAGGCCTGACACCTGAGATCAGGGGTGCGCCCTTGAAAGAGTGGGGGTCGTGTCCCCCTCGAGGAAGCCGACTCGGCCGCGCCGGTCGTTCAGTGCTGAGTTCAAGGCCGAGATCGTGCAGCGGCGCCGCGCCGGTGATCGCGCCATCGGGCAGGTCGCCCGCGACTTCGACCTGACCGAGACCGCGGTGTGCGAGAAGCCGTTGCACTATTCCACGGGAGATAGTCGCCGGGCGCAGATCAGGGTGACGGCCAAGCGGGCCAGTGCGGTGATCGTGGCCGCGGTGCGGTCGTAGCGCAGCGCCAGGCGCTTGTAGCTCAGCAGCCAGCCGACGGTGCGTTCGACCACCCAGCGGTACCGCCCGAAACGCTGGCTGGAGTCGATACCGATCCGGGCGATGCCGCGCCGACGTGATCAGGTACGAACCCGGCGGTTGTCGTGGCCCTTGTCGGCGCGCAGCTTGGCCGGCCTGCGCCGGGGCCGACCGCGACCGACACCCTTGACGCCTCGCTGCCCATCCAGCAGCGGCACCAGGAACAGCGAGTCGTGCCGATTGGCGCCGCAGAGCACGACGTTCAACGGCAACCCGTCGGCGGCCACGAGCAGGTGGTACTTCGTGCCCAACTCCGCTCTATCCGTAGGGTCTGGGCCTGATGGCGTGGACCGCTGGTGGTGGCAGGGGGATCAGCGGCTCGAGCAGCTCCCACAGCTCATCAGTGATCAGCTGGCGAGGCTGAACAGGGGCATCGGTAACCATGCGATCCAGGCTGCGCCTGCCTTACCGCGACACGCCAGAGCCTTCGACGGACTTCTGCAATGGCTTCTGAGTGGGTCCGCGCCGCCGACCGGGACGACGGCAGCGGCTCCGGTGGCGGCTCCGGCGGCGGCTCCGGGGGGCTCAGCGCCGATGAACGGCACCTACGGGGCGCCGGGGGTGCACACCGAGCTGGCCGCAACCAGCCGGGCGCGTTCGCGTAAGCGGATCGCTCGGCTGATGGCTGCCGCCGGGCTGCGCTGGCGGGAGCCGAAGCGGTGGAAGATCACGACGGTGCCCGACCCGGCCGCTACGACCGCGACGGACGCGATCATGCGTGACTTCTGCGTGAACGCCGCCGCGGTGAACTTTCGCTGGTGCGGGGACATCACGTACATCGCGACGTGGCAGGGGTGGTTCTACCTGGCGACGGTGATCGACATTTCCTCCCGGCAGATCGTCGGGTGGGCCACCGCGGACCATCTGCGCACCGATCTGGTTGAGCAGGCGCTGCGCAACGCCTGCGAGCAGCGCCGTCCACCGGTCGGGGTGATCTTCCACTCGGACCGCGGTTGCCGAGGCGGATTCAACCGGTCGTCGCAACACCTCGCAGCAGTTCATCACTGCGGCAGGGTATGCGGAAGTCCGGTTGTCGGTGGGTCGGAAGGGGCAGTGCTGGGCCAACGCGGTCGCGGAGTCGTTCTTCGCGATCCTCAATGAGGCTCTTCGGATCTACAGGTGGGAAGGCCGTACTGACCTCCCCACTTAGTACTGCAACGGCACTTGTGGTGGGGAGGGGCGTCACCTGTAGGGCGGGAGAGTGCGTGAGCTTGGTGCTGGTGTCGACCGTCTGGATGCAAGGTCGCGTGGCGCGTCGGACCCGGTGTCGTTTGGATCGCACCGCTGTGGAGTGGGCGCCGGTGGCGCTCCGTCGATAGCGGCGCGCTTTCAGGGCGATGTCTTGTAGCGGGTGGTGATCGCGGTGGCGCGTTCACGCAGGGAGGTGCGCAGCGATGGCGGAGCTAGTGCTTCGGCGTCTGCGGCGAGCTGCCACAGCGCCCACTCGGCGTGCTGAGCGTCGGGGAAGGTGACCTCTAGCCGCAGCCAGCCGTCTTCCTCGGGATCCTCGGCGCGCACGGCCAGCGCGGTGCTTACCAGCTCCTCCCGTCGTGCCGGGTTCACCCGCACGAGCGCGGTGACCTGGTCGCCGCCGGAGAGGTACTGGTCGCAGCGTTCTCGCCAGATCCTGTCTAGATCGACCCGGTCGGGTCGTTGTGCGGGTTCGGGGAGCTCCTCGGCGGCCAGCACCCTCGACAGTCGGTAGGTGCGGTCCGCGCCCGATCTCCTGGCCAGCAGGTAGCCCCGCGTGCCGACGGTGACCAGGCCGATTGGGTCTACTGTGCGCCACTGCGGTGCCTGATCCGTGGCCGCGTAGTGGATGCGCAGCTTGTGCCCGGCGAGCACTGCGCGGCGGACCTGGATCATCGCTGTGGAGGGTGCCTCCTCAGGGGCCCGCTGGTGCAGGACGAGGTCGGCTTCGGGGTCGATGAGCAGTCGCCGGGCGGCGTCGCTGACGGTGCTCCGATGGCCCTCCGGCAACGCGTCGAGCACCTTGCGCACCGCCGAGGCGAGGGCTGGGCCGAGGCCGAACACGTCCTCCCCGTGCCCCGACCCGGCGACCAGCAGGGCCAGGGTCTCGTCGTGGCTGAGCCCGGTGAGCTCGGTCCCGAAACCAGGCAGCAGCGCGTACCCGCCGTGGCGGCCGCGTTCGGCGTAGACCGGGACACCGGCCGCGGACAGCGCCTCGATGTCGCGCTGCACGGTGCGGGGGGTGACCTCCAGCTCGCGGGCCAACGCGGCAGCGGACAGCCGGCCCCGCTGGCGCAGCAGCAGCACAAGCGAGACCAGGCGGTCAGCACGCATGCGAAAACCCTACCGAAATATACGACCAAGGATGTCGCAATTCGCTGGGAGGCTCATGGACGTCGGACCTTCGACAGAGCGGATGGAGTGGAAATGGCAGTGGAACGAACGGCGGTCAATCCGGTGACGTGGTCGCTGGAGCTGGGATTCAACCAGGGCGAACTCGTCTCCGGACACACCCGAACCCTGTACTGCTCGGGGCAGACCGCCATGAGCGGCGACGGCAGGCCCCAGCACGAGGGGGACATGGCCGCACAGCTGGCGCTCAGCCTCGACAACGTCGAGGCCGTGCTCGCCGAGGCCGGCATGTCGCTGACCAACCTCGTCCGGCTCAACGTCTACACCACCGATGTCGATCTCCTGTTCCAGCATTACGGCGTCCTGGCGTCGCGGCTGGGCGCCGCCAGGGTCTCGCCAACGACCACGATGCTCGGGATGACACGGCTGGCGATCCCCGGGCAGATGGTCGAGCTCGAGGGTACCGCCGTCGCCTGATACCGACCCGTGACCGCTGCTCGTGCCGGTTGTGCCGGCACGAGCAGCGTTGACACGCGGGTGACCCGGCGGTGGCCGATCACCCGCTGCACTCGACCTCCGGCAGTCTGCCGATCCATGTGTGAGCGGCACGACTCCCCGGTGCGCTCGGCTCGCCTGTGGTCACGAACACGAGCCGAGCGGGGTCATCGCCCGGGCAACCGCGGCATCGTTGGCGGCCGCCACGACCATGAGTCAGGTAGGTGTTCCCAATGCTGAGAGTAGCGACGATCGGCGTGTACGGCTTCTGCGGGGAGTCCTTCCGGCAACGTCTGCAGCAGGTGCACGTCCGTCTTCTGATCGACGTTCGCCAGCGCCGAGGTGTCCGAGGACGTGACTACGCCTGGGCGAACTCGCGTCGGCTGCAGGCCGCTCTCGCCGGCGCCGGGATCGCCTACGAGCACCACCGTGAGCTTGCCCCGAGCACCGAGCTGCGCCATATGCAGTACGCCGAGGACGACCGCCGCGAAGTCGGCAAACGCTCGCGCCGCGAACTGGCGGTCGAGTACGCCCACCGCTACACCACTGAGATCCTCGACCGGGCCAACCTCACACCGATCGCCTCCGCGCTGCCGAGCGGTCAGACCGCGGCGCTGTTCTGCGTCGAGCGCGACCCTGAGGCATGCCACCGGTCACTGATCTGCCAAGAGCTGCACGAGCGACACGGAGTCACGATCGAGCACCTACGGCCATAGTGACGCCGTGAAGCGTCGCGGGCTGTTGGTGTCGCGATGGCGACTGTAGTAGACCACCGTGTTCGTGGTGGTGGATGCTGCTCTGGCGGAGCTTGACCGGGTGCATGGTCGTATCGCAGGCCGCTTTCGGAGGGCGGAGCCGCGGGCGCGGGTCCGAGACTATGTGACGGGGCTGGCGGCGGGCCTGGAACGCAAGAACGGCTGGACCCTGGCGGAGCAGGCAGGTGAGGTGTCCCCGGATGGGATGCAGCGGCTGCTTCGACGGGCGGACTGGGACATCGACGGCGTCCGTGACGACGTACGCGATCACGTCGTGGAGCACCTCGGTTCCACCGATGGTGTGTTGATCGTGGACGACGCCGGATTCCTGAAGAAGGGCACCCACTCCGCGGGGCGCAGCGGCAGTACTCCGGCACTGCGGGCCGAGTCGAGAACTGTCAGATCGGCACGTTCCTGGCCTACGCCTCGCCGCGAGGGCATGCGCTCATCGACCGGGAGCTGTACCTGCCGCAGTCCTGGACGGATGATCGTGACCGCTGCCGGGCGGCTGGGATCGGGAACGAGGTGGGGTTCGCCACCAAGCCGCAGCAGGCCATTGCCATGCTCGCCCGGGCCTTCGATGCCGGCGTGCCCTTCGCGTGGGTAACCGCCGATGAGGCCTACGGCCAGGCGGCCTATCTGCGGGTCTGGCTGGAGGACCGTGATGCGGCACATGTACTGGCCTTCAAGAGCAACGACATCCTCATCACCGCCGACGCCCACCAAGCCCGGGCCGCGGAGCTCATCGCCGCGCTGCCCGCGCGGGCGTGGCGGCGCTACTCCACCGGACCCGGCGCCCACGGTGAACGGATCTACGACTGGGCCCGGATCCCGGTCCGCATCGCCTGGCGCACCGGGCGGGGACACTGGCTGCTGGCGCGGCGCTCGACTCGGAACGGGGAGCTGGCCTACTACATCTGCTACGGACCCCGCGGCGCGTCTTTGGCTGACCTCGCCCGCATCGCCGGCACCCGCTGGCACATCGAGGAATGCTCCCAGCAGGCCAAGAACGAAGCCGGGCTCGATCACTACCAGGTCCGCGACTACCGGGCCTGGTACGCCCACATCACCCTCTCGATGCTGACCCTGGCCTGGCTGGCCGCCACCCGAGCCCAGGTCGCACAGGCGCCGTCCGCAAAGGGGGCTCTCGCACCGGCGACCACGGCATGATCGCCTACACACTACCCGAGATCCGCCGCCTCCTGGCCAAGCTCGTCCTCACCGTCCAACACGCCGTCGACCACGTGTGGAACTGGTCCACCTGGCGGCGACGACGCCAACACCAAGCCCGCACCTGCCACTACCGACGCCGCGGACACACCCCGCCACAAGTGCCGTTGCAGTATTAGGAGTCAAGTCCCTCGCGAAACCATCCGCTCGTACAACTGCCCGGTGACGGTCCCGTCCCCACGCAGGAACCAGCTCAACAGACCCGCAGCCATCTGATCGGTCAGGGCCAGCTCGAGCAGCTCCCGAACGGCCGGGTCGTCGAGGTGGTCGCCAGTCATGCAGCAAGGCAAGGAATCGCTCGGGGTACTCCAGCGAGGGCACGTCAGCGGCAGCGGGCGTGGTGGGGGGCATCCCTACACCGCGCGGCTTCGGTCGACGAGCTCCTCACCCGGCAGGGCCGAGCCGATCTAGGAGAACGATACGACGGGATCGCCGAAGGCGCCGTCGTCGGGGACCACGCCGAGTCCGGGGCCGGTCGGAACCTGGATGCGGCCACCCTCGACCCGGACCGGATTCGCCGAGTCGTAGTGGAGGTGCACGAAGGGTTCGGCGATCCAGACGCCCTCGAACAGACGAGGGTGCACGGTCGCGGCGATGTGGACGCAGGCCGCGGCGATGATGTCCCCGCCCAGGAGTCGTCGCAGGTGTGGGGCAGCGAGCGTGCCTCGCAGACGTCGCGGACGGTGGCCATGGCGCCGAGGCCGCCCAGGCGGGTGACCTTGAGGCCGAACCCGTCGCACACCCCCAGCGAGATCGCCCGCAGCACCTCGCCGAGGTTCTCGGTGCTCTCGTCCAGGTAGACCGGGTGGTCCAGCTGGGCGCGGATCGCGGCGATCTCCTCCATGGTGTTGCAGGGCTGCTCGAACACGAACGGGATGTCGGCGCACTCCCGGTCGATCCGCAGGACGTCGCGCGTGAGTAGCGCCCGGTTGGCGTCGACGACGAGCCGTGTGCAGCCGGTCGCCTCCCACACTTTCCGGATCGCCTCGACGTCGATCTCGACCGGCCGTCCACCGACCTTCATCTGGAGGCGGGGGTAGCCCTCGGCAATCTTCTGCGCCGCGATGCGGGCGGTCTCGTCGGGGTCGTCGAGCGTCAGCGAGTAGTACGAGTCGACCTGATCGGTCGTCGCGCCGCCGAGCATGTCGCACACCCGCAGGCCGTGGGCCTTGCCGAGCAAGTCGTGCACCGCGATGTCGATCGCGGCCTTGGCGTAGTTGTGGCCGTGGAGCAGGCCGTTCAGCGCGCGCTGGATCGTCGAGGGCCCGATCACCGTCTGACCGATCAGCCCCGGGGCCATCTGGGTCAGGGCCGCGCGGGCGCCGAGGGCGTGGGCCGGGGCGTGGGTCGGGCCGATGGGGCACGTCTCGCCCCATCCGGAGAGCCCGGTGTCGGACACGATCTGCACGATCGTCGAGTCCAGGGCGGTGTAGGCGCCCTCGGACAACCGGTAGACGGTGCCGTTCAACGGCAGGTCGAGCTGGTAGAGGTGGATCTCAGCGATCCGCATGAAGTTCCTTCCGATCCGCGTGTCGGCGTCGGTGTCGTCGATCCTGGTTGAGCTCGACGCTACTGGTGCTGTGCTGCTGATCCTGCTGGGGGTCCTGTGCTGCTGGTCCTGTCAGGTCGACTCGACCGTCGTGGGCCAGGGAGTGGTGGCGACTTCGCGGGCGGTCTGCGGGGCAGTGGGGTCGGCGCCGACCGAGTGGAGCGCGGTGGCGTCTTCGTGCAGGGTAAGCAGCTGCGCCTCGAGGGGCTCGGGATCGTGCTGGCGGAAGTCGGCGGCGGGATCGTGCAGGTAGCCGCGCAACCAGGTCGTGCGGTCGCGGGTGATGCGGGTGTTCGGGATCGGCGAGCCCGTTGACCGGTGCTGGCGGACGTGCGGGTGGTTCTCGCGCTCAGTTTGCGCTCGGTCATCGCCATCATGTGGTGAGCGGTAAGTCGGTGCGTCTCGCCGACGGGAACGATCAAGCCCGCCACGATCAGAGGGACCACGATCGATCAACGAACGGCTGCACCGTGCACCCCTCCTGCGAGCCGTCCGACCTCCGGCACGGTGCCGACCCCTGTGCCGTCGCCGATCAGCTGCTGGGGCTGGATGGTCTGCACCTGCTCGCCCTGCACCGCCTCGACCCCGACCCTGACGCTGAGCACCCGCGGGGGCCGCTGCGCCTGACCGTCCAGACCGGCCCGCACGAGGTGGTCGCCTGCCGAACCTGCGGGGTGCTCGCCGCCGATCACGGCCGGCGCGAGCACCGCTTGGCCGACGCACCCTGCTTCGGTACCCCGGTGCAGCTGATCTGGCGCAAACGGCGCTGGCGATGCCGCGAACCACGCTGCCCCACCGGCGTCTGGTCCGAGGAGCACCCTGCGCTGCCGGCGCGGGCCAAACTCACCACCCGGGCCGTGGACTGAGCAATGCAGACGCTGCGCTGGGACGACTCCACCTTCTCGGCCCTGGCCCGCCAGCTCGGCGTGGACTGGCACACCCTCATGGACGCCATCCGCGCTCACGCCGCCGACGACCTCGACGCGGCGCCGGCCCGATCCGCGCGACTGGCTGGCGTCGACACCCTCGGGTCGATGAGCACATCTGGCGCCCCTCAGCCCGCCACCGCGACCGGGCCGTCACCTCCATCGTCGACCTCACCCTCGACCAGCACGGCCGGGTCCAGGCCCGCCTGCTCGACGTCACCCTCGGACGCTCCAGGCCGGTCTACGCCACCTGGCTGCGGGCCCAGCCCGGCGAGTTCGTCACCGGCATCACCCACGCTGCCTTCGACCCGTTCCGCGGCTACGCCAACGCCATCCGCGCCGAACTCCCCGAGGACACGGTGACGGTTCTGGACGCCTTCCACGTCGTGAAGCTCGCCTCCACGGCGATGGACGAGGTTCGCCGCCGTGTCCAGCAGGCCACCCTGGGCCGGCGCGGGCACCGCGACGACCCGCTGTACCGCTCCCGCCGGTTGCTGACCACGGCTCGGGAGAACCTCACCGACCGTGGCCGGGCCCGCCTCGAGGCGGCGCTGCAGGCTGGTGACCCCGGGCTGGAGGTCACCGTGGCTTGGTACGCCTACCAGGACCTGCGCTCGATGTTCCACGCCGCCACCCCGACCGCGGGCCGGGCCATCGCGCAGCGGGTTCTCGACAGCTTCCACCGCTGCCCGATCCCGGGAATCGCCCGGCTGGGGCGGACGCTGCGGTCGTGGCAGATCGAGATGCTGGCCTACTTTGACGACGACCCAGCCCGGTACGGCATCAGCAACGGCGGCACCGAGGCCATCAACCTCATCATCGAGAAGACCCGGCGCCTGGCTCATGGGTTCCGGAACTTCGCCAACTACCGCATCCGCATCCTGCTCGCCGCCGACGGAACTCGTCCGTGGCGACGACGTCGCCGTGGATCAGGGTGAGCTACCCACCCACGGATCCGAAGAGCCCTCGATGATCAGCTGGCGGACCGGCAGTCTTGGTCCACGCGGGCCGGGGTGCACGCGGCGATCTTCGACTGGATCGGGGGTTGGTGCAACCCGCGCCGTCGGCATTCCAGCTCGGGCTACCTCAGTCCGGATGAGTTCGATCGTCGGAATGCAGAGCTCGAGTTCGCAGTAGCCTGGACTACACAATCACCGTGTCCGGCGAACCGGGGCAGGCCCACGTGGTCGCTCGTGACCAATGCGTCGCGTTCTTCGGCATGTCCTTCAGGGTGTCGATGACGACGTCCTCGACCTGGTCGGCGGTGATCGAAACCGGCCGACCTGGTCGGGCTTCGTCGCTCAAGCTGTCGAGTCGGCGGGCCGCGGCGCGCTCGTCGGCTCAGGCAGGGGCGAGGGTGGCGGCGGGTCGGCCGAGGGCGTAGCCCTGGCCGTGGTCGCAGCCCATCTCGTGCAGACGCCGCCGCTGCTGGACGGTCTCGATCCCTTCGGCGGTGACAGTAAGACCGAGGCCATGGGCGAGGCTGATGACGTGGGCGACAATCACCTCACCCGCGGGGGCGGTCGTCATGGTCTTCACGAACGACTGGTCGATCTTCAAGGTGTCCACCGGCAAGCGGTGCAGATAGGCCAGAGAGGAGAAGCCGGTGCCGAAGTCGTCGACGGCCACGCGCACCCCCAACTGCCGGATCTGGGCCAGGACGGCGGAGGTTTCCCCCAAGTCGGAGATGAGGGTGGCTTCGGTGACCTCCACGCACAACAGGTGCGGGTCCACGACGGCTTCGGCCACCGACTCGCGCAGAGCGGGCACGAAGTCAGGGTGGTGCAGTTCGCGCGGTGAGGCGTTCAAAGCGAGGCGGAAGTCAGCACCCGGCAGCCGATGACCGACGGCGCGCAGGGCCTGACACGCGGTGGTGGTGACCCAGCGGCCCAGGGCGACGATCTGCCCTGTCACCTCCGCTGCAGGAAGGAACGCCTCCGGAGCGAGCAAGCCGCGGGAGGGGTGCTGCCAGCGGATGAGGGCCTCAGCGCCGGCGACGGCTCCAGAACGCAGGTCGACGACGGGCTGGTAATGCAGGCGCAGCTGCCCGCCGTCCAGGGCGGTGGCCAGCTCACCTTCCACCTGCAGCAGACTGGGCACGGCGGCACGATCGCGGCGATCGTTGACGGCGATGCGTTCATCGGCGTTGGTCCCGATGTTGGCCTTGGCGTCGTACATCGCGGTGTCGGCGGCGTGCAGCAGCGACTCCGGGGTGTCGCCATCGGTGGCGTAGGCAATGCCGACGCTGGCGGAGATGACCATGGAGTGCCCGTTCACCTTGATGGGGTGCTCCAGGGCCGCGAGCAGGCGCCTAGCCAGGTGGGTGGCGCTGCCTTCGGGTCGACGTTCGGGGTGCTGCTCGCCGGCCACGACGATGAACTCGTCCCCGGACAGCCGGGCCAGGGTGTCGCTGGGACGCAGCACCGCGTGCAGGGCGTGGGCCACACCGAGGAGCAGGCGGTCCCCGGCGGCGTGGCCGTAGGTGTCGTTGACCTGCTTGAAGCGGTCCAGGTCGATGAAGAGCACCGCCGGTGTTCCGGCGGTGCGGGGTGTGGCGGCCAGGGCATGGGTCAGGCGGTCCAGCAGCAGCACCCGGTTGGGCAGACCGGTCAGCGGGTCGTGCAGGGTCTGCACCCGCAGCGCGTCCTCCGCGAGTTGGCGGGTCTCGCGGTCGCGTGCGTGCAGGACGTAGTTGGTGGCGACCTGCGCCATCAACCGTGCCGCGTTCAGGTCCTCCTCGTTCAGCCGCAGGGGTTCGCGGGAGTACAGGTCCACCACTCCCCACACCTGCCCGCGGGCCATCATCGGCATGGCCGTCACGGCGTGGACCCCGGCAGCGAGGGCGGCAGGGGTGAAGCGCGTCCAGCGGCTCTCCTGGCTCAGGTCCGCCACGTGCACCGGTGTCGCGGTGGCGACGGCGTCGTAGCAGGGGCCCTCCCCGACCTGAGACTGGGAGCGTTCGGCCACGGCGAGGTCTTCAGAGGTGGCTTGGGCGAAACGCAGCTGCTCCTGCTCTTGCTCTCGCTCCACCAGGGAGACCCCTGCCCCGTCGATGGGCAGCACTGCGGGCAGGCGCTCACACAGGTTGCGCAGCACGAGCTCCACGTTGAAGTCGGCGAGCAGGTCCTGGGTGAAGTCGGCGAGGACGTCGGCCAGCTCCACCCGGTGCTCCTGCGCGATCACCTCATCGGCTACGTCCTCGGGCGCCTCTTCAGCCTCGCCAAGTTGCGCAGCGCGTGATGGATCACCGGCCGGCTCCTCACTGCCGCGTTCACCGAAGTCGATGCCGGCCTTGACCTCAGTCTCCTTGACGCCAGCTTCCTCGACCTCAGGCCTGCGGCGGGCAGTGGCGGTGGCATCCCGTCTCCCGACATCCCGCCCTCCAGACACTCCCACCTCGCTCGAGTCCTCGAGGGCTGCCCCACGTTCTTCGACGCGGCGCCGCGCCGCCAGTTCATCTGCGCCCCCGGGGCTGTGAGTCACCCCAGCAGCTTGGCATCGAAGCCGCGCCAGCGCGGTCCTTTGAGCACCGCCTTGATCAGGTGACCTGAGCCGGGGCGGCAGCGGACCGCCGCTGCTGTTACAGAATGCTACTAGAGTAAGACGGTGCGTAGTAGTCGTGAGGAGTGGTTGCCGGCCTTGCTGGCAGCCGTAGAGGCCGCAGCGCCCGTGGACACGGTGCGGGTCTTCGCCCGGGAGCTGCGACGGCAGGTGGACGCCGTACAGGTGAGCTTCCTCATCGCCAACTTCAGCGCACGGTCCCTGACCCGGCTCACGCAGTCCGCCACCCAGGGCCCAGGAGAGCGGGCGCCCGAACAGGTGCCCCTCTCCGACGACGTGCTGCCTTACGAACGGGCCGTGCTCACCCAGCAAGTGCAGATCGTGCCCGAGGGGGCGGGTGCTCGGCTCCTGGCCCCGGTCAGCACCCGCGGCGACGCGATGGGGGTCCTGGAGCTCCTGCTCCCGGCGCCGGCCGATGACGACGTGCGGGCGCTGATCAAAGCCGCCGCCAACACCCTGGCCCTGGTGATCACCGCTGAGCGCCGCCACACCGACCTCTACGAGTGGGGCAACCGCATCACACCCCTCGTGCTGGCCGCGGAGATCCAGCACCGGCTGCTGCCCGACGCGTTCACCTGCGAGGCCGGGACCTTCACGCTGGCCGCGTGGCTGGAACCGGCCGGCAACATCGGCGGGGACACCTTCGACTACAGCCTCGACCGCACGAAGCTGTTCCTCTCTATCACCGACGCGATGGGCCACCAGGTCGAGGCCGCGCTACTGGCGACGCTGGCCGTGGGCAGTCTGCGCAACAGCCGCCGCGCCGGCGCCGACCTGGTGACCATGGCCGGTGCCGCCAACCGGGCGATCGAGGAGAACAGCAGCGACCCCGGCTTCGTCACCGGTCTGCTGATGTCCGTCGACCTCCGCGACGGCAGCACGGAGATCGTCAATGCCGGGCACCCACCGCCGCTCCTGCAGCGCGGCGGGGAGGTCCGGCCCCTGCAGCTCACGCCCGACCTCCCCCTGGGGATCCGCCCCGACCTCGGCTACCAGGTGCAGCACTTCCAGCTGCAGCCCGGGGACCGCCTGATCCTGCTCACCGACGGCATGCTGGAACGCAACGCCGAACACCTCGACCTCGCCGCGTTCATCGCCGACCACGCCGCGGACCACCCCCGCCAGCTCATCCAGGCCCTCACCGCCGCGGTCGAAGACGCCGTCGGCGGGGAGCTCGCCGACGACGCGACGGTGATGTGCCTGCACTGGCACGGCCCCGCCTGAGCAGGGAACGTCACGCACGGATCAGTGCCGCCGCACCGAGCAGCGGGCCCCCACCACGCAGCGGACCTCACCGTGCCGCAGGTCCTGTGGGGCATCAGGTCCTGCGGTGGTCAAGTCCCCAGAGGTGGTGTGCGACGTTCGTCGCGTGATGCTCTTCGTGGTCAGGCCATCACAGCCTGCATCATGCGGTTGGAGTGCACCTCCGCTGTGGTCTCGGGCAAGTCTTGCCTCTTGCCTGTGACCGGAATCAGCCGACAACGGGTCAGCAGGTTCAGGCCGAGGTAGCGCCGCCCCTTGGTCTACTCATCAGGCTCTTGCCGGTAGCGGCAATGAAGCTGCGGGTGGCCAGGACAGCGAAGGTGCTGGGGCACGCAGGACCTGGTCGGGGACGATGGAGGCGACCAAGCCTTTCCGCTGTACCCACCTGGACCCTTCGTGCTCTCCTCATGGGTGCAGCCGGTCCTGTTCTGGCAGGCTCGGTGGTGGTGGCGGCCGGCGGGTCAGCACTGTGCTCTCCGGGCCCAGCGAGGCCTGACGATAGACCGTGCGCCCGCCGGTCGTGAGAAGGCGCG
>NZ_JBJLRI010000004.1:0-121168 GCF_050871405.1 Kineococcus esterisolvens | reverse complement strand
GCGCCGAACGGCGCGCTCCCCGCAATCTTTTCCGGCCCTTCCAGGGCGGGTGAGACATCGTCGCGCCTCTTGAGGTCGCGTACATCTGAAGAGTGACGAGGAGACCCGCACGAGCGGGCAGGTGGGAGATCGACATGTCGGAAACCGGCGATCAGGGTCGCGACGATCGGCGTTCTGCGCCTCGAAACGACCGTTCGCGTCAGGGCGGTGCTCCCACCGGTCGCTACCAGCGATCCTCGTCCTCCGACCGCCGCGGCTCGTCGGACCCGCGTCGTTCTTCTGCCCCGAGCACCGGCCGGCCGGCGCGCTCCGGTGCGGATCGTCCCGACAGCGGGGGTCGACCCTGGCGCGATCGTGACGATTCCGCTCGCTCCGGTGGTCCTCGACGTCCTTCTGCAGGGGCTGACGGGCGTCCTGGTCGTGGTGTCCGGGACGCCGCCGGACGTGGCGCCGAAGGCCAGGCCCGCGGGTTCCGGGCTGGCGGTCCGCGTCAGGAGCGCGCCGAGCGTCCGGGGGGTGACCGCCCGGCGCGGGACCGGGACGACCGTGGTGCACGCGGTCCGCGCGACGACCGCACCGAGCGCCCCGGTGCTGGGCGTCCGCAGCGCACTGAGCGTTCCACGTCCTGGGCGCCGCGGTCCCGCAGCGCAGGGTCGGCAGGTTCCGACCGCGGGGGCGAGCGCGTCACCCGCGCCGGCGACCGGCCCTTCACTCGCGAGAACCGTGGTCCCCGGCGTGAGGACGAGCGGAGCCCGCGCCCCCGGAGCGGCGGCGATCGCCGTGACGACCGTGGCCCCCGCCGTGCGGATGCGGGCCCTCGTCGCGAGGGTGAGCGCGGTCCTCGTCGCCAGGACGCCGGCCCCCGTCGCGACGACCGTGGTCCCCGTCGCGACGAGCGTGGTCCCCGTCGCGACGACCGTGCGACCGGGAGCCGTGAGCGCCCGGAACGCGGTCCCCGACGGGAGGACGGCTCCCGCACCACCCAGCGAGACGACCGTGGCCGCGAGCGGGGCCCTCGTCGCGATGCGAGGGGCCCGGTGCGGGCTGCCGGGCGTGCGTGGACGCAGCGCGACGGGGACCGGCGTGACGAGCAGGCGCGCTCCGCGCGTCCCGCGCGTCCGGTGGGCCCTCGAGTCCCCGAGGACATCACCGGGCGGGAACTCGCCCCCGACGTGCGCAAGGCGTTGCAGGGCTTGCCCGCGGAGAGCGTCGACGTCGTGGCCCGGCACCTCGTGGCGAGCGGGCGTCTCGTCGACACGGACCCCGAGCGCGCCTGGCAGCACGCCCTCGCGGCGCAGCGCCGTGGTGGGCGGATCGCGGCCGTGCGCGAAGCCGCCGCGATCGCCGCGTACAAGGCGGGGCACTTCCGCGAGGCCCTCGCGGAGTTCCGCACCGCACGCCGCATGACCGGCGACGAGAGCTACCTGCCGCTCATGGCCGACTGCGAGCGCGGTCTCGGCCGTCCTGAGCGGGCACTGGACCTGGCGTCCTCCCCGGAGGCGGCTCGGCTCGACCCCGCGGCGAAGGTGGAGATGCTCATCGTCTCCGCGGGTGCGCGCCACGACCTCGGTCAGCACGACGCCGCCGTGGTCGCCCTGCAGGTCCCTCAGCTGCGCGCCGGTGGTCGTGCGCCGTGGCGAGCGCGCCTTTGGTACGCCTACGCCGACGCGCTCATCACGGTGGGCCGCGAGGACGAGGCGCGCGAGTGGCTGGAGAAGGCTGCGGACGCCGACACCGAGGGTGAGACGGACGCCGCCGAGCGCCTGTCCGAGCTGGAGGGCGTCGTCTTCGACGAGGAGTACCTCGACGAGCTCGAGGAGGGCCCCGACGGCGACGAGGGCTTCGGCGGGGACGCCGACGACGTCCCCGAGGTCCCCGCCCAGCAGGCCGGTGGGGAGCCGGCGGGTGAGGTCGCCGCGCCCCGGCTCGAGGGCGAGGCCTGAGGGTGCGCGTCTACTGGCCGACGACCCTGCCCGCGCTGGCCGAGGTGGCACCCTCAGGGGTGCTCGCCGCGGCGCCCGTCGCCGTGCACGCCGTCACACCCGCGCTGCGCGAGTTCTACGCGGACGCCGATCCCCGTGACCTGGAGGAGGAGCTGGAGTACGCGGCCATGAGCGACGCGGCGGAGCAGTCGCTGCGCCTGCTCGCCGGCCTGCCCGGCGGAGCGCAGCCGCGTCGTGTCGTGCTGGCCCTCGACGTGCCCGGGCGCGCCCTGCCGCGCCCGGACGCGGGTTGGTCGGCGCCCGAGCGCTCCCGGGTGGTGCTCGACGCGGACCTGCTGCTGTCGGACCTCGTGAGCGTCCACGTCGACGATGCCGAGGCCGAGCAGGACCTGCGGGCCGCGCTGGCCGCCCTGCCCGCCGCCGACGCCGGGGACGAGGACGCCCGCTTCACCGTCGAGTCCGCCGAGGGCCACGAGCTGCTGTGGTACGACGCGACCGAGCTGCCCCTGCTGCTGGCCACCGGCGTCTGAGGGCCCAGCGAGCCGGTCAGTCGCCGGCCGTCAGGCGTTCGCGAGCCAGCTGCACCTCCGAGCGCACCAGGTCGAGCAGGCCGGGCAGCGCGGCCTGCTCGACCCCGCCGCCGAACAGCGGTACCTGCACGGTGAGGGTCCCGGTGAGCCGGTGCTCGCAGCCGTCGGCGGCGGGGCGCAGCTGCGTGCGGGCCTCCAGCCGCACCGGCGCCCCGCGCACCGTCAGTTCCAGCGTGCCGTCGCGCGACCCGTCCGCAGCGGCGGGCGCCCAGCGCTCCACCTGCTCCACGACGGCCGTCGTGCCCAGGTAGCCGGCGGCCACCCGGGGCAGACCCGCCGTGCTCACGGTGCGGGAGCTGCGCACCACGCTGGTGCCGTCCTCCTCGGTGCCGACCTCCTCCTCGTGCTCCACCGCGCCGGAGCGCTGCGCGCGCTCGCCGAGGAAGGCGGGGTCGGTCAGCAGCGCGAACACGGCGGCCGGGGGACCGGGCAGCGGGGACAGCTCGGAGAAGGGGGTGGGCACGGCGCGACTGTACGGGTGCGCTCCCCGCCCGGTGCGAGGACGCGCGGAGGGCTAGGGTCGGTGGGGCGAAACCCTCGGCCACCCGGAGCAGTGATGCCCCTCTCGACCCCGTCCCCCACCTTCGAGCTGCGACCGCTGGTGCGGTCGGCCGCGGCGGCACGCGGTCCCGCCTGGGACGAGGCGCCCGAGGCGCTGCGCTCCGCCACCGCCGCCGAGCGCGCGCTCCTGGACTACTTCGCGCACACCGCGGTGGAGGACCTGCGCGACCGGGCCCCGGCCGACCTGGCCGCAGCGGTCTCGTCCCACCTGCGGTTCGGGGGCAGCAGGCTCCCGGGCGCCACCCTCGTGCGCGTGGTCCCCGGGCGCACGGCGGGGGCGGGGGCGGCGCGTTCGGTGGTGGAGGTCGTCACCGACGACATGCCGTTCCTCGTCGACAGCCTGACCTCGGCGTTGACCCGCACCGGCCGGGGCATCCACCTGCTGGTGCACCCCCGGCTGGCGGCCCGGCGCGACAGCTCCGGTGCGCTGCTGGACCTGCACGACGTGGCCACCGCCCCGCCGTCGGAGCCGGCGGAGAGCTGGATCCGCATCGAGGTCGACCGCGACATCGACGCCGCCGACCGCGAGGAGCTCCAGCACGAGCTGGTCGGTGTGCTCGACGACGTCCGCGCCGCTGTCCGCGGCTGGCAGGCCATGCGCGCGCGTGCCACCCAGATCGCCGACGAGCTGCAGCTGGACCCGCCCCGGAGCGTGCCCGCGGAGGAGCTGCGGGCCGCCGAGCGGTTCCTGCGCTGGATGGCCGACGACCGGTTCACGTTCCTGGGCTACCGGGAGTACGACCTGCGCGAGGACGGCGGCGAGGTCGTCCTCGCCGCCCGGCCGGACAGCGGTCTGGGCGTGCTGGCCGAGCGCGCGGGGCGACCCGCCGGGCGTGTGCGCCGGCTGTCCGGTCCGGTGCGCGAGAAGGCCGCCGAGCCGCAGGTCCTCGTGGTGACGAAGGCCAACGCGCGCGCGACGGTGCACCGGTCCGCGTACCTGGACTACGTGGGCGTGAAGTCGTTCGACGAGACCGGGCGCGTCACGGGGGAGCGGCGCTTCCTGGGGCTGTTCACCTCCAGCGCTTACACCGACTCGGTGCGGCAGGTGCCCGTCGTGGCGGAGAAGGTCTCCGACGTGCTGGCCCGCGCCGGCTTCGGCTCCAGCGGGCACTCGGCCAAGGACCTGCTGAGCATCCTGGAGACGTTCCCGCGCGACGAGCTGCTGCAGGCCGACGTCGACCACGTGCTGGCCACCTCGCTGGCGGTCCTGCGGCTGCAGGAGCGCCGCCGCACGCGCCTGTTCGTGCGCCGCGACGCCTACCGGCGGTTCATGTCCTGCCTGGTGTTCCTGCCCCGCGACCGCTACACCACGCGCGTCGGCGCCCGCATCGAGGAGCTGCTGCGCGACGCGTTCGACGGCGGCTCGGTGGAGCACACGCTGCGGGTGTCCGAGTCGGTGCTGGCCCGGCTGCACGTCGTGGTGCGTGCGCGCCCCGGTGAGGAGCTGCCCGACGTCGACGTCGCGGAGCTGGAGGCGCGGGTGGCCCGCGCTGCCCGCAGCTGGGACGACGACCTGCTGGACGCGGCGCGCGAGGAGCTCGGTGAGGAGGCCGGCGCGGCGCTGGTGCGCCGCTGGGCGGCGGGGGTCCCCGGCAGCTACCGCGCCGCGGTGGCCCCGGCGCGGGCCGTGTCCGACCTGCAGCGGGCCGAGGAGCTGCTGAGCCGCACCGCGGTGGACGGTACGGTCCCCGACCCGGTCCTGGACCTGCGCGACGCGGAGGGCGAGGCCCGCACCTGGCGGCTGACCTCGTACCGCGGTGCGCCCGTGACCCTCAGCGCCGTGCTGCCGTTCCTCGCCGACCTGGGGGTGGAGGTCACCGACGAGCGCCCGCACGTGCTGGCGCGCGAGGACGGCCGGCGGGTGTGGGTGGACGACGTGGGGCTGCGCCTGCCGGTGGACGCGCAGCACCTGGACGCCGACCCGGCGGCGGCGCGGGCGCGGTTCTGCGAGGCGTTCGCCGCGGCGTGGAGCGGAGCGGCCGACAGCGACCCGCTGGCCCGCCTGGTGCTCGCCGCGCAGCTGTCGTGGCGGCAGGTGGCGGTGCTGCGCGCCCTGACCCGCTACCTGCGGCAGGTGGGGCTGTCGTACTCCGTGGAGTACGTCGCCGGCTGCCTGCTCGCCGAGGTGGGGCTGACCCGGGCGCTGGTGCGGTTGTTCGAGGCGCGCTTCGCGCCCTCGCGCCCCGGCCAGGACGCCACGCGCGCGGAGGTCGTGGACGCGCTGGTGGAGGAGACGAGCGGCGCGCTGGACGCCGTGGAGGGCCTGGACGCCGACCGCATCCTGCGGGCGCTCTTCTCGGTGGTGCGCGCGGTGCTGCGCACCAACGCATACCAGTGCGGTGCGGACGGCGAGCCCCACCCCTACCTGTCGTTCAAGCTGGACCCCTCCCAGGTGGCGGGGATGCCTGCTCCGGTGCCGCACGCGGAGGTGTGGGTGTACTCCCCGCGCGTGGAGGGGGTGCACCTGCGCTTCGGGGAGGTCGCGCGCGGCGGGCTGCGCTGGTCGGACCGGCGCGAGGACTTCCGCACCGAGGTGCTGGGGCTGGTGAAGGCGCAGGTCGTGAAGAACGCCGTCATCGTGCCCACCGGCGCCAAGGGTGGGTTCGTGGCCAAGCGGCTGCCGGACGCGTCGGTGGACCGCGACGCGTGGTGGGCCGAGGGCACGGCCTGCTACCGCACGTTCATCTCCGGCCTGCTGGACGTCACCGACGACCTGCGCACCGAGGGCGGTGAGCGGCGGGTCGTGCCACCGGTGGACGTGGTCCGCTACGACGGCGACGACCCGTACCTCGTGGTCGCCGCCGACAAGGGCACCGCGACGTTCTCCGACACCGCCAACGAGATCGCGCTGGCGCGCGGTTTCTGGTTGGGGGACGCCTTCGCGTCCGGCGGCTCGGTCGGCTACGACCACAAGGCGATGGGCATCACCGCGCGGGGGGCGTGGGAGAGCGTGCGCCGGCACTTCCGCGAGCTGGGCCACGACGTGCAGACCGAGCCCACGACAGTGGTGGGTGTCGGCGACATGAGCGGGGACGTGTTCGGCAACGGGATGCTGCTGAGCCGGCAGTTGCGGCTGGTCGCCGCGTTCGACCACCGCCACGTCTTCCTGGACCCCGACCCCGACCCCGAGGTCTCCTTCGCGGAGCGGCGCCGGCTGTTCGGGCTGCCGCGCTCCTCGTGGGCGGACTACGACACCTCGCTCATCAGTCCCGGCGGCGGGGTGTTCAGCCGCACCGCCAAGTCGCTGCCCGTCAGCGAGCAGGTCGCCCGCCGCCTCGGGCTGGACCCGGCCGTGCGCAGCCTCTCGCCGATCGAGGTGGTGCGCGCGGTGCTGGCTGCGCCGGTGGACCTGTTCTGGAACGGGGGCATCGGCACCTACGTGAAGGCGTCCACCGAGACGCACGCCGAGGTGGGCGACAAGGCCAACGACGCGGTGCGCGTGGACGGTGCGCAGCTGCGGGTGCGGGTGGTGGGGGAGGGCGGCAACCTCGGCCTGACCCAGCGGGGTCGCATCGAAGCGGCCACAGCCGGGCGCGAGGGGGAGGGCGTCAAGCTCAACACCGATGCCATCGACAACTCCGCCGGCGTGGACTGCAGCGACCACGAGGTCAACATCAAGATCCTGCTCGACCAGCTCGTGGCGCGCGGGCAGCTGGACGCGGCGGACCGGAACGCGACGCTGCTGCGGATGACCGACGAGGTCGGCCGCCTGGTGCTGCGGGACAACTACGAGCAGAACGTCGCGCTCAGCGTGGAGGGCACCTTCGCGCCCGGCCTGCTGCCGGCGCACCGGCGGATGCTGGAGGCGCTGCAGCGCACGGGCGCGCTCGACCGCCGGCTCGAGGCGCTGCCGTCCACCGCGGAGCTGGAGCGGCGTGCGCGCGAGGGGCGCGGGCTGACGACGCCTGAGCTGTCGGTCCTCATCGCGCACGCGAAGATCTCCCTGGGGGCGGCGGTGCTGGCCTCGGACCTGCCGGACGAGGCGTGGGTGGAGGACGCGCTGCGCTCGTACTTCCCGGCGGAGCTGGTCGAGCGGTTCGGCGACCACCTGCCCGAGCACCCGTTGCGCCGCGAGATCGCGACGACGGTCCTGGTCAACCGGGTCGTGGGCACGGGGGGGCTGACGTTCGCGTTCCGCGCCGCGGAGGAGACCGGTGCGTCACCGGCGGACGTGGTGCGGGCCTTCGCCGTGGCTGCTCGGGTGTTCGGGCTGGACGAGCGCGTGGCGGCGGTGGAGGCCCTGGACGGGCTCGTGGCGGCGGCTGAGCAGGCGCGGGTGCGCCAGCGCGTGCAGCGCCTGCTGGACCGCAGCGTGCGCTGGCTGCTGCACTCGCGGCCCGAGGGGGTGGACGTCGCCGCCGAGGTGGAGCGCTTCGCCGGGCCCGTCGCCGCCCTGGCGGCGCGCGTGCCGGACCTGGCCCGCGGGCACGACGCGGAGGCCGTGCTCGCCGACGCGGCGGAGTTCGCCCGCGCCGGGATCCCGCGGGACGAGGCGCTGCGGGTGGCCTCGCTGCTGGGGACGTTCGCGCTGCTGGACGTGGTGGAGGTCGCCGGCGCGAGCGGGCGCGACCCGGCGCAGGTCGCCGAGGTCTGGTTCGAGCTGTCCGGGCGCTACGACGTGGAGTCGCTGCTGAGCAGCATCGCCGCTCTGGGCCGTGAGGACCGCTGGCAGTCGCTGGCGCGTGCGGCGCTGCGGGACGACCTCTACGGGGTGGTGCGCGACCTGACCGCCTCGGTCCTGGAGCACTCCGACGGCGCGGCCGGCGCCGCGGCGGCCGCGGAGGCGTGGGAGGGGGCGCACGGGCCGGCGGTGCGGCGTGCGCGCGGGACCCTGCAGGAGATCGCGGCGTCGGGGCGGGCGGACCTCGCGGCGCTGTCGGTGGCCCTGCGGGTGATGCGGTCGGTGCTGCGGGGAGGGTGATCGGGCGGGGTGATCGGGGTGCAGTGCTGCGCCGTAGGCTTCGGGGGTGCCCACCATGGCTGACCTGCTGCAGTCCGAGACCGGCCTGGGCCCCGCCGAGGCCGAGTGGCTGCGTCTGCTCGTGGGTGACTGGCAGCTGATCTCCGACCTGTCGTTCGCCGACCTCGTGCTGTGGGTGCCGTCGGCGGACCGGCAGCACTTCGTGGCGGTGGCGCACTGCCGGCCCACCACGGGGCCCACGGTCCACTACGACGACGTCGTCGGCGCCGTGCTGGAGCGCGGCCGCCGGCCGCAGGTGGACACGACGTTCGACGAGGCGCGCAGCCTGCGCGGCCGCGACCCCGAGTGGGACGACGACGTCCCCGTGCGCGAGGAGACCATCCCGGTCGTGCGCGAGGGCGTGGTCCTGGGCGTGCTGGCCCGGCACACCAACCTGGCGACCTCGCGCACGCCGAGCCGCCTGGAGCTGAACTACGTCAAGTGCGCCGACGACCTCACGCGCATGATCGCGGCAGGGGACTTCCCGCAGACCGCGGCGCCCACGGGCCCGCGGCGCGGGGCCCCGCGCGTGGGCGACGGGATGCTGCGCCTGGACGCCGAGGGCGTGGTCACCTACGCGAGCCCCAACGCGCTGTCGGCCTTCCACCGGGCGGGGCTCATCGGGGAACTGGTCGGCGCGAACCTGGCGGAGGTGGCTTCCTCGCTGGCCGCCAGCCACCTGCCGGTGGACGAGTCCCTGCCGCTGGTGGTCACCGGCCGCGCGCCCTGGCGCACCGACCTGGAGACCGAGGCGGCGACCCTGGCGATGCGCGCGATCCCGCTGACGCGCCGCGAGGACGGTGCCGGGCCGGCGCGGGTGGCGGCGCTGCTGCTCGTGCGCGACGTGTCGGAGCTGCGCCGGCGCGAGCGCGAGCTGATGACGAAGGACGCGACGATCCGCGAGGTGCACCACCGCGTCAAGAACAACCTGCAGACGGTGGCGGCGCTGCTGCGGCTGCAGTCGCGGCGCATCCGCTCGGAGGAGGGGCGCTCGGCGCTGCAGGAGGCGATGCGCCGGGTGGAGACCATCGCGACCGTGCACGAGACGCTGTCGCAGGGCATCGACGAGAACGTCGACTTCGACCAGGTGCTGGACCGCTGCCTGATGATGGCCGCGGAGGTCGCCGTGTCGAACTCGGAGCGGGTGCGCACGGTGCGCGAGGGCCGGTTCGGGGAGCTGCGCCAGGAGGACGCCACCGCGCTGGCCCTGGTGCTCACCGAGCTGGTCACCAACGCCGTCGAGCACGGTTTCGGGTCCGGGCGGGCCGGCACGGTCGTGGTGAAGGTCGAGCACCGCGGCGAGGACCGGCTGGAGGTCGTCGTCAGCGACGACGGCGTGGGGCTCCCGGACGACTTCCAGGTGGGCCGCTCGGGTCTGGGCACCCAGATCGTGCGGTCGCTGGTGGCCGGGGAGCTGCGCGGCCGGATGGAGTTCGGGCCGGGGGAGTCCGGCGGGACGCAGGTCGTCCTGGACGTGCGGGTGCGCCGGGGCACCACGCCGCTGGGCAGCGTGCGCACCCGGTGAGCGGTGCGAGCCGGGCCCGTCCGGACGTGAGGAGGGCCCCCACCCGTGGGGTGGGGGCCCTCCTCGGGGCTGCCCTCGCGGGGCGAGCGGTGTCAGCCGGCGCGGCGAGCGCGCGCGGCGCGACGCTTGAGGGCGCGGCGCTCGTCCTCGCTCATGCCGCCCCACACGCCGGAGTCCTGGCCGGTCTCCAGCGCCCACTTCAGGCAGCTGTCGACGACCTCGCAACGGCGGCACACGGCCTTGGCCTCCTCGATCTGCAGGATGGCCGGGCCGGTGTTGCCGATGGGGAAGAACAGCTCGGGGTCTTCGTCGAGGCAGGCAGCACGGTGGCGCCAGTCCATGGGGGGTCCACTCCTTCTTCGCGTTGCGGTCTCAGTGCGCGCGACGTCCCGCAGTCGCACGGGGTGTCGCGCGGGATCCCTGAGCACCGGCAGCGCCGGCGGTGCCGGGACGCACACGCCCCGGTCTGAACCAGACCGGGGGGTGACGTGCGTCGGGGATCGCGTCGCCATCAAGGTTCACACCCCGCAGCGCGTCCCACAAGAGGGGGACACCGACGGGTCGTGGAGAACTCGTGTCAGGTTCGTCACACGGACTTAACACGGACGACCCCTTCCGGCAATCCCAGGGACCTAGGACGGACGAGGACCGGTGGTTCCGGACCCGGGGACCCGCTCGACGCCCGTGCGGTGGCACGACCGACCTCGCGGTCGCAGGGGCGCGGGCAGCCGTACCGTGCTCCTCGTGCCCGACCGTCCCGAGCCCCGTCCCACCCCCCAGCGTGGGGGCGGATCCGCCCGCCCGCCACTGCTGACGGCCGTCGCGGCCCTCGTGGCGCTGGAGGCCGTCCTCCTGGTGGGCGGCGCTGCCTACCTCGTGCACGGTCTGCTGGTGGAGGACGCCGCCGCACCGGTGGCGGCCGTGGCCCTGGCCGCCACCGCGCTGGTGTTCGCCGTGGCCGTGGCCTTCTGCGCCCGCGGCCTGCTGCAGCGCGCGGGGTGGGCGCGCTCCCCGGTGCTGGTGTGGCAGGTCCTGCAGCTGGCGGCGGGGTGGCCCGCAGTCACCGGCGGATCGCCGTGGCTGGGGGTGCTGCTGGTCGTGCCGGCGGTGCTGGTGCTGGTGGGCCTGTTCCTGCCGGCGGTCTCGGGGCAGCTGTCCCGCTAGGTCCGCAGGGGCGCCGCCTCACCCCTGTCACCCCTGCTGGGGGCCGAGCCCTTCGCGCAGCTGGGTCAGGGTGCGGGTGAGCAGCCGCGAGACGTGCATCTGGGAGATGCCGACCTCGGCGGCGATCTGGGCCTGCGACATGCCGCGCACGAACCGCAGCGCCAGGATGCGCCGCTCGCGCGGGGCCAGCCCGGCCAGCAGCGGCCGCAGCGCCTCGCGGTTCTCGACGTTCTCCAGCCGGTCGTCGAGGCTGCCCAGCGAGGCGACCGGCGAGGTGGGGGACCCGGTGTCCAGGGGCAGCGTCGCGTAGGCGTTGGCCGACTCCAGGACCTCCACGACCTCGTCGGCGTCCTGCCCCGTGCGTGCGGCGAGCTCGGCGATCGTCGGCGCCCGGCCCAGCTCGTGGGTCAGGGCCTCGCGCGCGTCGGCCAGCGCGCGGCCGGCCTCCTGCACGCGCCGCGGCACGCGCATGGCCCACCCGCGGTCGCGGAAGTGCCGCTTGATCTCGCCCAGCATCGTGGGCACGGCGTAGGCGCCGAAGGGCACGCCGCGCTCCGGGTCGAACCGGTCCAGCGCCTTCAGCAGCCCGATCGTGGCGACCTGCACCAGGTCGTCGTGCGGCTCGCCGCGGCCGTGGAAGCGCGCCGCGAGGTGCTCGGCCAGCGGCAGGTGGCGGCGGGTGAGCTCCTCGCGCACCCGCGCCCGCTCGGGGTCGTCCGGGGGCAGGCGGGCCAGCAGTTCGTGCAGCGACAGGTCCTCCGGCTCCGGCGCCCCGCGGTGCTCCTCCGGCAGGTCCTCGCCGGAGGGCGCCGCCGCGTCCGCCGCGGAGTCGCCGCTCACACCACCCCTGCCCGCCCGCCCGGCGCGGCGCCGGGGCCCTTGCTGTGCCGCAGCACGATCCACGCCCCCGAGGAGGACGTGCCGGTGAACACCTCACCCACGAGGGCCTCCAGCACGGCCCACGCGAAGCTGGAGCGCTCGGGCAGCTCTCGGGCCGGCCCGCGCACCTCGACCTCCAGCGTGCCGTCGCCCAGGCGGAACGTGGCGACCAGCTCCTGCGCGCCCGCCGCCGGGTCCAGCAGCAGGGTGCAGGCCTCGTCGACCGCGATGCGCAGGTCCTCGATCTCGTCGAGGGTCAGGTCGAGGCGGGCGGCCAGGCCCGCGCTCGCGGTGCGCACCACCGTCAGGTAGGCGGGGTCCGCGGGCACGCGAAGCTCGACGAGGTCGCTGCTCTGCTCGCCGGCCTGCTCGCTGGCCGTGGTGGTCGACACGTGGGCGTCCTCTCGGGGACCGGCCGGTGCGGGGCCCGGCGGAGTCTGTGGGCGGGGGTGTGCGGGGCGGTGCGGGTCGTCCGGTGGGGACGGAGCGGGCGGCCGCTCACGGTGCAGCTTCGCACGCTCCGCGCGCCCGCACCGTGACGGTCCGTCACGATCTGGTGGGTGCCCCCGGCGCGCCGTGCTGCGCCAGGCGTTCGCCGTCCAGCCGCCAGAGCGCCCACTCGTCCTGCGGTGCGCCGCCGAGGGTGCGGTAGAACGCCTGGGCGGAGGTGTTCCCGTGCAGGACGCACCACTCCAGCCGCCCGTAGCCGCGCTCGGCGCACAGGGCCCCGAGCCGCCCGAAGAAGGCCCGGGCGATGCCGCGCCGACGGTGCTCCGGGCGCACGTAGAGGTCCTCCAGCCACATCCCGTGACGGCCCTGCCAGGTCGAGAAGGTTGTGTACCACAGGGCCATACCGGCCACCTCGGTCCCGCCGTCGGGACGGTCCACCTCGGCGAGCAGGCACCCCACGCCGCCGGCCTCCAGGGCGCGAGCGAAGTCCTCGCCCGTGGCCGTGGCCGCCTGCGGTTCGTGCTCGTGCTCGGCCAGTTCACGCACGAGCTGCGCGACGGTTCCGCCGTCCGCGGCCGTCGCCTCCCGGAGCCGGACGCCGGGCGGCGCGGTGGTGATCGTGGGGGCGTTGACCGTGTCTTCGGTGGTGCTCACCGCTCCACCGTAGGCGCCGCGTCGCCGGCACCAGGAAGGGCCACCCGCAGCGCCGTCCACACCCCGTCCACCACGACGAAGCCCGCACCCGGACCCGCGGCGGGCGCGAGCACCGCGCGCCGTCCCAGCACGTCGGCGGGCACCTGTCCACCGCGGCCCAGGAGCACCGTCGTGCGGGCCGTGCGCAGCGCCGCCGGCAGGCCGCGGAACGCGGCGGCGACCTCGGCGCCGTCCGCAGCCGCGACCAGCAGGCACCCGCCCGCCCCGCCGCGCGCCACCGCCGCGAGGAGGTCCTCCACCGGTGCCGGCAGCGGGCGGGTGGCGTCGTCGACGAGCACGACGGCCCCGGGGACCGACAGCACCCGCTGCAGGCCGGCGGCGTCGTCCAGCCCCGTCCAGGCGGCGCCGGGGTAGGACCCCGGAGCGCCGGCGTCGGCCGTGACGACGGCGACCGGCGGCGGCGCGGTGCGGCGGGCCAGCGAGGCCGCGAGAGTCCGCAGAGCGGTGGTGCGCCCGCTGCGGGCCGGCCCGCACACCAGCACCCCGCCCGCCAGGTCCACCCGCACCGGCGCGGCGTCGTCCCCACCCACGCCCAGCGGCACGCTCGTGCCGCCGGGCGCGGGCAGGTCCTCCAGCGCCACGGACGACGGCAGCGCCCGCACCCGCACCGCCGCTCCCGGGCCGCTGACGCGGTGGGCGGTCGCGGGCGCCGCCGGGAGGGCGACCTGCACCTCCAGCGCGGTCCGGTCGCGCACCAGCAGCCCGCGCCCCGGCGGCTGCAGCACGGGCACCTCGCGAGCGGACACGCCCACCAGCGCCGCGTCGGCACGGTCCGCCAGCCGCAGCAGCACCACCTCGGCCGCGGCGGCGGCCGCCGGGGCGGTGAGCAGTCCCCGGTCCCCCGTGAGGGCGATGCGCACCCCGGCGGCGCTGCCCTCGCGCAGCAGGCGGTGGAAGGCGTCCACCGGTGCGCCCAGGTCCACCGCCGCCAGGTGGGCGGCCCAGCCGTCCCACCCGTCCGCCAGCAGCACCAGGTGCGGCAGCGGCCCCGCCCCCGGTGCCCGCCGCGCCCCGGCCAGGTCGCTCACCCCCAGGCGCGCGAAGAGCTCCCGCCGTCGCTGCACCTCCTCGGTGAGGCGCTGCAGCAGCCGTCCCGCCCGCCACGGCTCCGTGCCGCCCACGACCGAGCCCACGTGCGGCAGGTCCGCCAGGTCGGCCAGCGCACCGCCGCCGTCCAGGACGCTGACCTCCGCGTCCTGGACCGCGGCCGCCGCCGCCAGCGCGCGCAGCAGCGTGCTGCGGCCGCTGCGCACGGTGCCGACCGCGAGCAGGTGGCCGCCGGCGGCCAGGTCCCAGCCGGCGCTCGCGCGCCGTTGCTCGTCGGGCAGGTCCAGCAGCCCCCACTGCAGCGTGCCGGGGGCCGGCGGCGGGTCCGGCAGTCGCGCCGTCGGCACGTGCGCCGGCAGCGGCGGCAACCACGGGCCGGGCGGCACGGGCCGGGCGCGCAGGGTGGTCGCGGCGCGCACGGCCGCCACCACGTCCTTCAGCGCGTCCACCGGTGCGGCCCGCCCGCCCGGGCCGGCGCCGCTGCGGTCGGCGCACCCCTCGTCGCCGTCTGCGGGCCGCACGTGGACCGCGGCCGGGTCGCCGCCCGTGCGCAGCAGCGCGGTCTGGAAGACCTCCAGCCCGCGCGAGCCGCGGCGCAGCACGGCCCGGCCCGGGGTCGCTTCGCTGATCGCCGCCGGTGCCGCGTCGCCGACGACGTCCTCCGCGTCGGCGCGGTCCTGCACGCGCAGCGCGATGCGCGCGTTGGTGTTCGCCCGGATCTCCGGGCTCACCACGCCCGCCGGCCGCTGCGTGGCCAGCACCAGGTGCAGGCCCAGGGAACGTCCCACGGCGGCCAGCCGCACCAGCCCGTCGACGAACTCCGGCAGCTCGTGCGCCAGCACGCGGAACTCGTCCACGACGATCACCAGGCGGGGTGCGGCAGCCGCCGCGGGCGAGGACGCCGGCAGGTCCGCCACGTCGGCCGCCCCCGCGGCGCGCAGGACGCCCTCGCGGCGGCGCACCTCCGCGCGCAGGCTGCGCAGCACGCGCTGCGCGAGGTGCTCGTCGAGGTCGGTGACCAGCCCGGCCACGTGCGGCAGCCCCGTGCAGCCCGCGAAGGCCGCACCGCCCTTGTAGTCCACGAGCACGAAGCGCACGGCGTCCGGCGGCGCCTGCAGCGCCAGGCTCGTGACGAGCGCCTGCAGCAGCACAGACTTGCCCGAGCCCGTGGTGCCCGCGACGAGCACGTGCGGGCCGTCGGCGACCAGGTCCAGGCGGCAGGGGCCCGACGCCCCGGCGCCCAGCACCGCCACGGCACCGGGCGCGCGCTGCTCCCACGTGCGCACCAGGACCGCCGGGTCCAGCGCACCCGGCGGGCCCAGCAGCTCCAGGAGCCCGGCGCTCCGGGGCACCTGCGCCGTGCTGCAGGGGGCGGCGTCGCGCACGGGGGCCAGCGCGCGGGCGAGCTCCTCGGCCCAGGTGGGCCCCACGGCGTCGGCGCGCACCGCGACGGGGCCGCGGGGGCCGTCGGGGCCCGTCCCGTGCAGGACCGCCTCGCCGCAGGGGCCGGCGGTCAGGTCCAGCACCGCCGTGCACTCCGCGGGCAGGCGGGTGCGGTCGCGGTCCAGGCACAGCACGTGCAGGCCCTCGGCGCTCCCGGCGCGCAGCAGGCGGGTCAGGTCCGCGTCGGCGCGCAGGTCCGCGGCGCCGTCGACGAGCAGCACCACGGCGCGCGCCGCGGCGGCACCGGCGGTGCCGCCGCGCGCACCGCCGCCGCGGACCCGCCGCTCCAGCTCTGCGCCGAGGGCGGCGGTCACCGCGCTCCCGGGCGCCTCCCACGGCGCGTCGCCGCGTGCGTGGGGCAGCAGGTGCAGCCAGCGCCACGGCCCGCGCCCACCGCCACCGGCCAGGGCCACGCCCACCTCGCCGGGGCCGTGCCAGGCCACCACCTGCCCCAGCAGCTGGCGCGCCACCCCCAGCACCTCCTCCCGGGGACCGGCCACGCCCAGCGGGCCGGTGGTGAGGTCCACCGTGACGGGGACGTCGTCGAGGTCGGCGCCGGGCGGCTCCTCGGCCGCAGCGCCCCCTGCACCGGGGTCGGCGCCGGTGCCCTCCTCGCGCACGACGGCGCCCTCGACCCGCGTGCGGCCGAGCCCGACGCGCAGCACCAGCGCGTCGGAGGAGCTGCGGGTCCGCTCGTACAGGCGGACACCACGGCCGGCGGCCTGGGCGAGCACCTCGGCGGGACCCGGGGCGGCCTCGTGGAGCCGGTGGTGCTCGGCCGCGAGGACTCCGGCGTGGGCGGCGCGCACCCGTTCACGGGCCGCTGCGCCGGCGGCGGCGTCCCGTCGCCCCTCTGCGCGAGCGCGCCGGCGCTGCGACCACCACTGCCCGCCCACGAGCAGCGGGGAGGCCACGCCCAGCAGCAGCGACAGCGGCGACCACGCCAGCGCCAGCACCACGGACACGCCGAGCGGCACCAGCAGCGCCAGCCACGGCACACCGGGCAGCTCGCGGGCGGGAGCCGGCCGCGGCCAGCGCAGCACCCCGCCGCCGGGTCCGGCGGGCGCCGCGCTCCAGCGGGGCGCCCGGTGCAGCAGGAGGTGACCGCAGCCGTCCGGACGGACCTCGGCGCCCTCCACGGCCGGCGGTTCGACCTGCAGGACGCTGGCCCCCACCCGGACCCGGGCACCGCGCTCCAGCCGGGGCGCGTCCGCGACGTCGAGCGCCCTGCCCGGCAGCAGCAGCGCGGTGCCGTTGAGCGATCCGCTGTCCCGCAGATCCACGGTCCCGTCGGGGGCCACGTCGAGCACGGCGTGGGCGCGCGAGACGCCGGGGTCGGCCAGCGGCAGCGCGCACCGGGTCGGTCCGCCGGCGCGGCCCACGACGTGCCGTCCCGGTGGCAGGTCGAACCGGCCGCCGGCGTCCGGGCCGGAGGCCACCACGACCCTCACCGCGGGGGCGGGCACCCCCGCCGACGGGGGAGGGCCGGCGGGGGCGTCCGCCGGCGCCGGCGCGCTCACGTCCACCAGGGCGCCCTGCAGCAGCGGGACGGCGCCCAGCGCGCCGTCCGCCACTTCCCGGCCGGCGACGCGGGGCACCCCCGGCCAGGGACCGGTGACGGCCTCCAGCCGCTCGCGCACCGCGAACAACGGGGTTCCGGCGGGTGCCTCGACGAGGACGTCGGTGCCCGCCGGGTCGCCGACGCCGACGACGGTGAAGCGCAGGCGCACCCCGGCAGGGTGCTCCCCGCGGCGCACCGGGCCCCCACCGTCCACAGCCCGCGACGGCCCGCGGGGTTGTCCACATCCCCCGGACGCCCGCCGTGGCCCCTGCCTACCGTGACCGGGCGCGGAGGGGTTCCGCGCGGTTCCGGTCCCGGGAGGGGGTGTGCGCGTGGACGCCGTGCGGCTGGTCGAGGACGAGGTGCGGGTGGAACTGCGCCGCCGCATCTCCGCCGGGGGTTTCCGCGCCACCCCGGGCGAGCTTCGCGCCCTCGTGGACGAGGCCGTCACCGGGTACGACCTGCGCTCGCTGGACGGTTCCCTGCCGTTCCTGGCCGACCGCGATGCGGCGGTGCGCGCGGTCGTCGCCGCGGTGTCGGGGTACGGGCCGCTGCAGCGCTACTTCGACGACCCCGACGTCGAGGAGATCTGGATCAACGAGCCCGGCAAGGTGTTCGTCGCCCGCGACGGCGTGGCGGAACTCACCACGACGATCCTGGAGGAGGACGCGGTGGCGGAGCTGGTGGAGCGGATGCTCGCCAGCACCGGCCGTCGCGTGGACCTGTCCAGCCCGTTCGTGGACGCCTCCCTGCCGGACGGTTCGCGCCTGCACGTGGTCATCCCCGACATCACCCGCCGGCACTGGGCGGTGAACGTCCGGCGGTTCGTCGCCCGCGCGCGCCGCCTGGAGGACCTGGTGGCGCTGGGTTCCCTGTCGGAGCAGGCGGCGCGGTTCCTCGCCGCCGCCGTCGCGTCCGGCTTGAACGTCCTGGTCAGCGGGGCGACGCAGGCGGGCAAGACGACCCTGCTGAACTGCCTGCTGAGCGCCGTCCCGCCGCAGCAGCGGATCGTCACGTGCGAAGAGGTGTTCGAGCTGAACGTCGCAGCCCGCGACGTGGTGGCCATGCAGTGCCGGCAGCCGAACCTGGAGGGGCGTGGAGAGGTTCCGCTGCGCCGGCTGGTGAAGGAGGCGCTGCGCATGCGCCCGGACCGCCTCGTGGTGGGCGAGGTCCGGCAGGAGGAGAGCCTGGACCTGCTGGTCGCCCTGAACTCCGGGTTGCCGGGAGCCGCGACGATCCACGCGAACTCCGCCGCGGGTGCGGTCGCGAAGATGTGCACGCTGCCGCTGCTGGCCGGCCAGAACGTCACGAGCGGTTTCGTGGTGCCGGCGGTGGCCTCCTCGGTGGACCTCGTCGTGCACGCCGCGGCGGACGCCGGCGGCCGCCGCCGGGTGGAGGAGGTGCTGGCCGTGACCGGGCGGGTGGAGGGCGGCGTGGTGGAGACCGCGCCGCTGTTCCGCCGCGCGGCGGACGCCGGTTCGCCGCTGCTGCGCGAGGCGGGCTGGCCGCCGCACCGCGAGCGGTTCGCGCGCGCAGGTTTCGACCTGTCCGCCCTGCTGTCCGGGAGGGGCTGAGGTGGGCGGTTCGGGCGGGGTCCTGGCGGGTGGCCTGCTGGGGGCGGGGGTCTTCTGCGCGTGGTGGTCGTGCTGGGAGCGCGCACCCCGTGCCGCGGCGAGCGCCCGTCCTCGGCGGGTGCGCCGGGCGCTGGACGCGGCGGGTCTGGCCGCGCTCCCCCCGGCGGTCCTGGTGCTGGTGTGCGTGCTGTGCGCCGCCGCGGGGTCGTTGCTGGCGTCCGCGCTGACCGGTGCGGTGGTCGCGGCGCTGCCCGCAGCCGCGGCGGGGGCGGCGGCCCCGGTGCTCCTGGTGCGTTCGCGGGTGCGGCGCCGGCGTGCCGGGCGGGCGCAGGAGTGGCCCGACGCGGTGGACGCCCTGGCCTCGGCGGTGCGCGCGGGCGCGGCCCTGCCGGACGCGGTGTGCGCGCTGGCCGTGCGCGGTCCGCAGCGCCTGCGCCCGGCGTTCGCGGCGTTCGCGGCCGGGTACCGGGCCAGCGGCGCGTTCGAGGTGGAGCTGGCGCACCTGCGCGAGGAGCTGGCCGACCCGGTGTTCGACAGGCTGGCTGCGACGTTGCGCATGACGCGCCAGGTCGGCGGCAGCGACCTGGGTGGGACGTTGCGCACCCTGTCGGCGTACCTGCGCGAGGACCAGCGCGCTCGCGGGGAGCTGCTGGCGCGGCAGAGCTGGACGGTGTCGGCCGCGCGGCTGGCGGCGGCGGCGCCGTGGCTGGTGCTGGCGCTGCTGGCCACCCGCCCGGGGGCGCTGGAGGCGTACGACACGCCCGCCGGAGCCGTCGTGCTCGGCGGGGGTGCCGTGGCGACCGCGGTGTCGTACCGCCTGATGGTGCGGCTGGGGCGCCTGCCCGAGCCGCGGCGGGTGAGCGCGTGACGCCGGCGGCGACCGGCGCGCTGCTGGGTCTGCTGGGCGGTGCCGGGGGAGCGCTGGTGCTGCTGGGGGTGCCGCTGCGGCGCACCCCGTCGCTGGAGGCGCGCATCGCCCCGTACCTGTCGCGCCCGGCCGGGCGCGGCTGGCGCGCGGCGGCCCGGCGGTCGCTGGAGGCCGCTGCGGGCGCCTGCGGGGCCGTGCTGGGCTCCTCCGCGACGGTGCGGGCCCGTCTGGACGTGCTGGACCCCGAGCGGGAGGTGGCGCAGCACCGCGCCGAGCAGGTGCTGTGGGCGCTGGGTGGTGCGGGCGCCGCTGCGCTGCTGTGCGCCGCGGCGGCGGTGCGCGGGTCGCTGACGGCGCCGGCCGCGCTGGGGCTGCTGGTGGGCGGGAGCCTGGCCGGGGCGCTGCTGCGCGACGCCGCCCTGGCGCGGGCCGTGCGCCGGCGCCGGGCGGAGGTGGAGGAGGACCTGCCGGCCGTCGCGGAACTGCTGGCCCTGTCGGTGGGGGCGGGGGAGGGCGTCGCGGCGGCGCTGGCGCGCGTGGCCACCGGTGGTGGCGCGCTGGCTGCGGACCTGCGCCGCGCGCTGGCGGACGTCGGGACCGGCTCGCCGCTGGTGGAGGCGCTGACGGCGACCGCGGACCGGCTGGGCGTGGCGGCGCTGGGCCGGTTCACCGACGGGCTGGCGGTGGCCGTGGAGACGGGCAGCCCGCTGGCCGCGGTGCTGCGCGCCCAGGCCGTCGACGCCCGCGAGGCGCAGCGGCGGCGGCTGCTGGAGGAGGGTGGCCGGCGCGAGGTTCGCATGCTCGTCCCGGTCGTGTTCGGCGTGCTGCCGGTGACCGTCCTGTTCACCGTATGCCATTTGGGGGCATAATGAGTGCCCGGGAATCCGTTGCGAGACAACGCAAAAAGGCCCCCCGGCCAGGCGTGATGCCTAGCCGGGGGGCCGGTGTCTGCGGTGGGTCAATCTCCAGGGGCGTGCCGGGTGCGCAGGGCCTCCAGCTCGGAGAGGATCGCGCGCACCCGGGTCTCCAGGGCCTCGATCTCCTCGCGGTAGGCGCGCTCTCGGGCGGCGGCCCGCTCGTTGTCCTCGGCCCTGCCCTGTCGTTCCTGCGCAAGCATGGCGCGCAGTCTCTCATTGTCCTCAGCCAGCTCGTCCCGGGCCTTGACGACCACCAGGAGGGACTGGTCCACCGCGCTGACGTGTGCGGCCTGCCGTCCGGCGGTGGAGTCCCGCTCCCGGCGCGCCCGCAGGGCCTTGATGCCGTCGCGGACGAAGTTGAGCAGGCCCGCGCCGATCAGGGCCACCAGGAGGGGCGTCAGGACGTCCTTCACCACGGCTAAGCCTCCTCGTGGATGCGATCTCCCACGTCGGAGACGGTGCGGAGCTGGAAGGCCCTGTAGAACGACAGGGCGGCGATGGTGAGCTGACTGCCGGCCACCTGGGCGGCGTCGTGGAAGCCCGCCACGGCGAGCAGGGCGACGGCGTAGATGCCGTACAGGCCGCCTAGCAGGCGCAGGCCGGCCGCCATGAAGGGCGGCTCGGGGTCGCGCCTCACCAGGCCCGCCAGGAGCGTCACGGAGCCCAGCACGAGGGCTCCGCCCCACACCCCGACCACGAGGCCGGGGAGCAGGGTGTGCAGCGACTCCGGGCGCGTCATGCCCAGCAGGATCGTCGCGCCGAGCACCAGCGAGGAGACGGCCGCGAAGACCTCGAACGGGGCGGACAGCAGCGACGACGGGAGCCGGAACAGCAGCCGCTCCCGTCGGCTCCCGAGTCGCCGCCTCACGCCACGCTCGCGCTCAGGGGCGGGGTGGTGTCCACCTGGTCGACCAGCTCGGGCTCGCCGTAGGTGGCCTCGGGCACGACATGCCCGCCGATCACGTAGGTGGGCTGCTCGTCCTTCTTGCCGCCCACGGGGCCGCCCACGGAGGCGATGCTGGTGAGCACCGAGACCAGCGTGGCGAGCCCGGCGATGGACAGCAGGGCCTTGAAGTCGACATCCAGCAGGCCGGTGTAGCCCCCCGTCAGCAGGGCCACGGCGGACTGGGCGAAGGTCTTCACCGCCCGCTCGCCCGTGGCGATCCAGAAGGCGGCGGTCATCAGGACGCTGTTCATGCGGACTCCTTCGTGGTCTCCCCGATGGCGACCGGGGGCGTCGGGGGCGAGGGCTGGGTGACGGAGACGTCGACCTTCACGACGGCCTCCTCGATGGCCTCGCGGACGGTGGCGAGCACCTGCTCGGAGGTCAGGCCGGTCACCCGGGCGGCCAGCAGGTCGGCGAGGGACTTCAGCCCCGCGTCCAGGCCCGCGATGCGCTGCTCGGTGCGGAAGGTCGCCGCGTCGATGTTGTAGAGCGCGTCGATGGGCGAGAGCGTCACGTCGGAGCCGGCCACCCGGGACGGCTGCGGGTCGCGCAACAGGTGCTCCAGCCTGTAGCCGTAGCCGTCGGCGTTGATGGCGTAGCCGGCCATCGTGTCCACGCCGTCCGCGCCGGGGTCGCCCGTGCGGTTGGCGTGACGCTTGAACAGCTCGTCGTGGATGGCGTTGATCTTGGCGATGGCGTCAGCGGACAAGAAGTCCTCCTCCTCTAGCCGGCGAGCCCACTCCGCAGCCTCTGCGGGGGTGCCGACGAACTCGATGTGCATGGGGTCTGGGCGCGACCACTCGGCGCCCCACTGGAGGCCGCAGGAGGCGGCGATCTCGCGGGTGTCGGCCGGCATGTCCGTGCGCAGCGGGCTGCCCATCGGGTTCGTCGCCACGCACAGGTCGGCTGCCAGGCCCCAGGAGTGGTTGCTCAGGTAGCGGGGGTCGCCCGTGCTGGCCCACTTGCTCTCGTAGCCCCGCACCGCGCGGAAGTTGTAGCCGCCACCGGAGGTGACCGGGCTGCGCCCGTCCCGCCTGCGCGCCTCGTCCAGCTTGACGATGAAGGCCCGGAACAGCGGGGCCACCTCGTTGCGCAGGTTGAGCTGGATGCCCGGCACCTTCAACACACCCGCCTCCAGCTCGCGCTGGGTCGGGTTCGGCTTGGCGACGGCGGTGAGCTGGCTGCTGCCCAATCGGGCGACGGGCCAGCCGCGATCTGCGGCGCTGCTCACACTCTCACACTCCTATCTCAGTCAGCGAGCTGGCCCTCCAGGGCGCGCTCCAGGCGCGCGAGGCGGCTCTCCTGGTCCTTCACGACGGACAGCAGCGCCACGCTCAGCAGCTCGTAGTTGATGGCCTCGATCTGCTCGCCCTCGCCGTCGCCCTTGTCGAGCCACTGGACGATCTCGGGCAGCGTCTCGGCGACCTCCTCAGCGATCAGGCCGAACTCATTGGTGCGGCCCGGCGTGACCTTGCCCGTCTCCTCGTCCACCACGTCCTTGCGGTCGTAGGCGACGGGGCGCAGCGCGAGCACGTTGGCCGGGTCGATCGGGTAGTCCCGGATGTTCTTCTTGTAGCGACGCGAGGAGGTGTTGTGGCAGAAGTCGCGGTTGCCGTCCACCCACACGGAGAACCAGCCCGAGCCGGCCGGCGTGTGCGTGTGGGCGCGGTCGGTGCCGTCCGCCCGGCGCACCGTCTGGTTGTAGTTCGTGGCCGAGCCCGGGGACTCGCTGCGCAGCCAGTAGCGGTCGTCGTGGTTGTGGTTCCGGGGTGCGAGGTTGTTGTTCACCTGCAACCACAGGCGCCAAATCTCGTCGTCCACCGTGGTCTGGATGGTCGGGTCCGGGATCGGCCGGTAGTCGATGTCCCGCGCGTTGTGGCGGTGTGCGCCCGGAGTCATCGACGGGGGAGTGCCCTCGATGTCCGCCCAGGTGTGCTTGTGCTGCTTCGGCGTGTAGGCGTAGGGCGGGTTCTGGATCTGGTCCCAGTAGATCGTGCCCGAGCGGGTGATGTCGCCCCACTCGTTGCCGGTCCAGAACTCCCAGGTGCCCCGGGTCACGTTGAACCCGATCTTGCCCCTGCGGGGGCTGCTCGGGCGCGTGCCCGTGGACCACACCCCGACGTGGTGGCCGACGAAGCGCCGATCATCCGCGACGTCGCTGGGCGCGATCACGCCCGAGCCCGCCCGGACGGTCAGCTTGCCCAGCGGCAGCTCGTACACGCCCGTGTCGGTCTGCGTCAGGGCCGGGGCCGAGGCGCCGGGGATGCCCTGCACCACCGCGAGGACGATGGAGTTCTGCGCCGGGTCCAGGCGCAGCACCACCCGGTCGATGCGGTTGGACGAGCTGGCCGGCCCGATGTCCACAACCTCCACCGAGGTCGACCGCACCGCGTGCCCGCGCAGCAGAGCGAACCCGGGCTTGACCGTCACGAACATGCCGGTGCTGTCCGCAGTGACCTCGAACCCGGACGAGGCGTAGCTGTCGGCCACCCCGGAGTCCTGGAGTTCCCGGAACAGCAGGGTGTACTGGTCCTCGGTGCTGTCCTGCCCGTCGAACGGGTAGCCGGTGATTGCCATGAAGTCTCCTGGGGTCAGTCGAAGGGTCGGATCAGGCCGACCGCAAGAAGGGGGCCAGAGAACGCCAGGTCCAGCCCAAGCGGGCCGCCGGTCTTCTGGTAGGCGTAGGCCAGCACCGAGTCGCCCGCCTCCATCGACACCACGGCCGAGAGGTTCAGGGTGACCGGCGCAGCGCCGTCGTAGGACCCGCCAGCGTGCGCGAGGCGGTCGTTGCGGTTGGTGTCGCGGATGACGTTGAAGTACCGCTCGCCCGGGGCGCCGGCAAGCCAGCGCAGCGTCGCGGTGATGATGTAGATGCCGCCGATGGTCACCCGGATTCCCGCCGGGTCGGTGATGATGTCGCCACGGTGGTCCGAGTCCACGTCCCACAGCAACTGCGTGCTCACCGCATCGGGGATGCTGGTCGCCACGGCGATGCGCCGCCGAGCGAAGGCCATCGGCGGGTACTGCCCGGGGACCGGGGCGGGGAAACTAGCTCCCATCGACGTTCATCTCCACTCCTGCTACATGGCCGGCCATCACGCCGGACCCCTGGAAGGCGACCCGCAGGTTCTTGCCCGCCTCCAGGGGTTGCTTGACGTCGAGCGCGAACAGCTTTTGCGGCTTGATGAGCAGCCCGCTCACCAGGGGGGTTCCGTCCAGGTGCACGAACGCCGTGATGTCGCTGCTCCCGGTGTTCGTCAGGGCGATGTTCGTGATGACCCACAGCTTGTCGCCGGGCACCACGGCAGTGACCCAGGTGCCAGACGACGCCTGCCCGCGCCAGAACGTCTTGGGCATCGCCATCGGCTACCACGCTCCCATCATCTGCATCACCATCGCCGTCTCGACGGTCTTCGTGGCGATGTTCGTCAGCTCGGTGTTCCGCTCCAGGGCGGAAACTCGGTTCTCCACGCGGCCTACGCGCTTCTGGAGTGCGGTCTGGTCATCGAAGGCGGAGGTGTCGCCGAGCACCGCGCCCAGGCGGAACCCCTCCCTGTCGGCCTTGATGGCGTAGCCGCTCACCAGGGCTTGCAGCTCGCGCCCCTCGACCACGACCGTCACGATGTCGCCCATCGCCCAGTCTCGGCCGTACTCCATCGCCGAGTCCTCCATCGGCACCGCCTGCGCGGTCACGGCGGAGAAGCCGTCCTCGGCCAGGGCCTCCTCGGCGGCCTGCTTGTACTCGTCGGGGTCGTCGGTCTGCCGCTGGTCCACGAACCGCTCGACGCGCCGGCCCCACTCCGCCTCGCCCGCCACGGAGGCGTCGTTGTAGGCGTAGAGGAAGGCGCGGTCGGTCAGCTCGCCCTGGCCGGCTACCAGCACCCGTGTCACGCCGGGGCCGGACTGGGCCACCTTCTGCGCGGACAGGGTGTTGTTGTAGACGTCCAGGCGGATGCGGCGGGACAGGTCGCGGGTCTCGAAGGTCTCGAACACGAGCTGGGCGCCGCGCTGCACGATGCGGAAGCCCAGGCTGGCGGTGATCGCCAGCTCGGCGAGCAGGTCGCCCAGCACGGGGAAGCGGGCGGACTTCTTGGTCACCGGCCCACGCCCCAGCGAGGGGCCGTTCACGACGTACTGGAAGAAGTTCCCCTCGCGCCTGGCGGCCGGCGCACCGGGGCCGATGTTGGCCCGCACGAAGCCGTGCATGATGTCCTCGACCGTCCCCTCGCGGATGTCGTGGGCGAGGGTCTGCTTGGCGAGGTCGGGGTTGGTCGGGTCCGGCAGGGCCAGGGCGTCGGCGAGGAGCACGGTGTCGTCCACGCCCTCGTAGGTGACGGTGCCCCCGGGGTCGGTCACCGTGCTGGCCCACTCGGGCTTGATGACCGGCCCCGAGAACAGCACGTCCTGCGGCGTCGTGACGATGATGCCCGCGCCGGGGCTGCGCAGGTCGTCCGCCAGCGGATGCTCCACCGGCAGCTTCATCGTCCACGACGTCACGTTGTTGAACTCGCCCGTGACCTGGAAGTCCAGCTCGTGCGGCAGGATCAGGCCCCGCCTGCGCAGTTGCTTGTCGCGGACCTCGATCGTCAGGTCATCCAGGCGCACGTCACACCACCATCCACTTCCGGGGTCGCCACTGGGCGACGATCAGCGAGCTGCCGTCCACGTCTTGCATCGAGATGGTTGCCATCGAGATCCCCGGAGGGACAGTCCACAGGCGAGGCGAGGGGGCCAGCTCCTCGTAGCGGTTCTGGCCCTTGTCGTCCTGCACCAGGCCCGTCTTCGTGTCGATGGTCAGCGTCTCGCCGGCCGCCAACGTGCCCAGCCACTCGAACCCCTGGCCCGTGGATGAGATGGCCTTCAGGTCCCGACCGGGACCGCGAGCCGTCCACACGGGGTACGCCTCCGCGTCCCCGGGGTTCTCCATCTGCACCTCGCCCACCGCCTGCGAGGACGAGATCGCCAACTTCATGAGCGAGCCACCCAGCAGGCCGCGCCCGGCGCCACGGTTGGTGATCTCCTGCCGGATCGCCCGGGAGCTGGTCCAGTAGGGGTCACCGGCCCGCAGCGTGACGGTGGTCTGAAACTCCGTCTCGCCGATCGTGTCGGCGCCGTACACGTAGTCGCCGCCGCCGATCCGGTAGACGGTGGTGCTCCAGTCGGAGCCGTCGTCCTCGATCAGCCGCAGAGTGCAGCGACCGGCCATCATGCGGGCGAACCGGGACAGCAGGTCCTGGAGCCCGGCGCGGTCATGCGCCTGGAAGAACAGGGGCAGGTCGATGTCCCGGGGGAGGACGCGCCGGCCCCGGTACGTGGCGCCGTCCCCGGCGCCCTCCAGCCACTGCACGCTCACCTGCGGCAGGCCGAAGCCGCCAGCACCGGACAGAGCTTGGACGCCCTGCCCGGTGCTGGCGATACCGTCGAGATCCAGGGTGTCCAGCTCGGACTCCAGGCGGAGTGTCGGCATTACCAGGCCACCATCCTCGATCGGTTGGCTGCCGTGAACAGGTCCTCGAACGAGTCGATGGAGTTGTTCGGGGCAGCGTTGTACTGAAGGACGCGCACCTGCACGCCCTCGACGTCGGAACCGTCCACGATCCCGGAGATGCGGGAGCCCAGGGAGCCGACGTTCGGCCCCTCGACGTCCCAGTTGCCGACCTCGCGCGTCAGCCCTTGGAGGGACTTGCGCACCTCGCCGTAGCGGGACTCCAGGCCCTTGACGAAACCGCCGATCACGAGCTGGCCGGCATTCACCAGCAGCACGCGGTCGAGGGACTCGGGACCCTTCCACGAGGTCAGTCGGGAGGTCAGGTCCGACAGGGTGGAGCGAACGGAGCCGATCATCGACGTGATGCCGTTGATGAAGCCCCGGATCAGCGACTGGCCGGCGGACACCAGCGTGCTGCCCAGGTTGCCCAGCGCCGAGCGAACCTGGCCGGGCAGTGCTCGCACCGTGGACAGCACGTTGCTCACGCCCGTCGTGAAGGCGGACTTGACGAGCGTCCAGGCGTAGGTCGCGGTCGTGCGGATCGAGTCCCACGCCTCGCTGAACAGCCTGCGGATCGCGCTCAGCGCGTTGCTGGGCGCGGTGCGCAGCGCCGTCAGGAAGTTGTCCCACGCCGTCCTGAGCCCCGTCCACGCGGAGGTGGCCGCCGTCTTGATGGCGTTCCAGATGTTGTCCCAGAACCCCTTCAGCGCGGCCAGCCCCTTGCGGGCAACGCCCAGGATGCCGACCGTCACCAGGATCTCGAACGCGCCCTTCAGCACGTCCCAGATGCCCGAGGCGACCTGCTTGACGCCGTTCCACATCTGCGACCAGTCGCCCGAGAACAGCCCCGAGAAGATGTTCCAGGCACCCTGGATGATGTCGAACGCACCCGTCACCACATTGACCACGCCGTCGATCGCCGTGCCCACCGTGTCGGTGAGCAGCGTGGCGAGGAGCGACAGGGCCGGCGCGAGCACCGGCATGAGGAAGTTCACCAGGGCGGCGAACGCCTCCACGATCTGCGTGATGACCGGGATCAGCGCCTCGATGGCCGGCACGAGGATGCCCACCAGCGCCGTGACGATCTGCGTGATGATCGGCAGCAGCGGCGTGAGCACCGCGACCACCAGCTCCAGCAGCACCGGCAGCAGCGGAGCCACGGCGGCGAGGATCTGCACGAACGCCGTCGCCAGCGTTGTCAGCAGCGGAGCCAGGACCGGCAGGGCCGCCGTGGCGAACTCGCCGAGCACCGTGGCGATCTGCGTGAACAGGTCCGCCAGGATCGGCAGCACCGGCTGGAGCGCCGTGAAGGCCGCCAGCAGGACCGAGCCCACGACGTTCGCCACGGTGACGAACAGCGGGGCGATGGCCGTCAGCACGCCCAGGAGGGCGCCCGAGAGCGTCTGCACGATGACCTGGATCGTCGGAGCCAGCGCAGTGAACGCCTGCCCCAAAGCGCCCAGGACGGTCGCCAGCAGGGGCGCGAAGCTCGTCGCCAGCACCCCGAAGGTCTCGCCCAGGGCGCCGAAGGCCGGGGCCAGCGCGACGATCGCCGGCTGGAGCGTCCGCACCGCATTGGCAATGCCCGCGAACATGGCCGTCAGGCCGGCCGAGAACTCCGGGCTCGCCAGCACGTCGCCGATCGCGGCGAACAGCGTGCCGATCGCCGTGCCCGCGAGGGGCAATACCGTCAGGGCGGTGTTGGCGATGTTCTCGAACGCCCTCGTGACCGACGGGCCGGCGATGTTGGCGATGTTGTCCATCGCCATCTGCGCGCCCGTGAAGGCGTTCGTCAGACCCGTCTGGAAGGAAGGCGAGTCCACGATCTCGTGCATCCGCTGGAGCTTGTCGTTCAGCGTGCCGAGGGTGGTTGCGCCCGCAGCGGTGGCCGCGCGAGCGACACCGGAGAGGATGCCGCCCAGGTTGAACAGGACCCCGCCGAGCTGGCCGAGGTTGTAGATGCCCTGGTCGATCCACCCCTGGAGCCGGCCGTCCTGAGCGGCGGCCGACAGGAAGTTGTCGAACTTGGTCGAGATGTCCACGAACCACTGGGCGAGCTGGGGCAGGTAGCCCGCGCCCGTCGTGCCCAGCGTGGCGATGATGCTCGTGTAGGCGTCCGTCCCCCTCGATGCGATGTCGATGGAGGCCGCGAGGTCCTGGAAGGCCGGGACCATGACGCCGTTCAGGTGCTTCGCCATCGAGTCCGACAGCGCGCCGAACCAGGTGCCCAGCGAGGCCGCCGTCGTTTCCAGCCCCTCATTGAGCTGAGGCAGCAGGATGTCCAGCATGTTCGCCATCGGGCCGCGAGCCACCGCCCAGAAGGACTCGCTCATGCGGTCCTGGAGGTCGGTGAAGTTCTTGCCGATGTTCGGGAGGACCGCGTTGAAGTCCTTCAGCACGGCGATCGTGGCGCCGAGCCCCAGGCCGAAGCCCATGAAGATGCCGGGCAGGGCCAGAGCCGCCGGCCCGATCTGCGCCAGGCTGGACGACAAGCTGGCGAGGTTCGCCGTAGCCGACAGCGCCCAGCCGGACAGGCCAGCGATGGCGAGGGCCAGCGAGCCGATCAGCGTCACGTTCTTGTCCAGGTTCTTGAACAGGTCCGTGATGTTGGTCAGGGTCGAGCTGACGAACCGCAGGCCCGACAGGGCCGCCAGCGCGGTCGCCACCTTGGCCGTCTGGATCTTGTCCAGCATCGGCAGGATGTGCACCGTGCGCGGGCGCGTCAGGTAGTTCAGCCGCTGGTTGATGTAGCTGGACGAGCCGGCCACCCAGTTCAGCGTGACGTCGATCTCCAGCGGAGAGTTGTCGTCCCGCCACTTCTCCAGCTCGCGCTGGACGTTCTTCAGCGACTCGCGGTCGATCTCCGTGGCGGTCACACTGGCCGTCACGTCCGCCTTAAACTTCACTGGCCGGCCAGCGGTGCGGGCCTCCAGTGCTCGGATCGCCCGGGTGATCTCCTCGCGCATCCCGTCGGTGGAGATGGTCGAGTGGAAGCGGATCTTGCGGGCGTTCGAGTTCCGGTTCCGCTGGTTGATCTTCTGGAGTTCGGTCAGGAACTCACGGCTCGCCCCGCTCATGTCGAGCTTGGTGGGGATCTTGATGGGGCTGAGCTTGTTCTCGATCTTGTCGAGGTCACTCTTGGCCTTACGCCGGAAGTCGTCAGTGTCCGGGAGGACCCGAACAGAGACGCGACCGATCACCTGGCCTGCGGGCATGGGCTACCTCCGTTGGAACTTGGCGAACAGCTCGGCCACCGAGGACGGCTTCTTCGCCTCTTGCTTCTTGGCCTTCGGCTTGGGCCGAGGCCACAGCGGGATCTTGGGAGCCTTGCCCTTGCCCCAGTTCCCGGTTGCCCGGGTGTTCGCGTTGAGGGCGTCGAACAAGTCAGCGAGCAGGTGGCGGTCGATGCCCCACCCGAAGTGCTCGCGCCCGCCCGTCGCCAGGGCGGCGGTCAGGGAGTCGTCGGGTAGCCTCTGCACGAGCAGACCGACCAGTGCCGGGGAGGGGCCGCGCCCTGCGATCACGTCACCGAGGTCGATGCCGTAGTAGAACCGCAGGTCGGCGTACAGCCCCTCCCCGTACTCGTCAATCAGTCCTGCGAGGCCGAGGCTTCCCCCGGCTGGGTCTCCTCGCCGTAACGCTCGAAGATCAGGACCATCTGCGCGAGGTCGCCGTCGAGGGCCTTGATGAGGCGCTCAGCCTGCGCCTCGGTCTGCGCGACGACGCGGAAGACGTCCTTCAGGATCTCCTCCTGGTCCGGTCCCTCCTCGCCCTCGGGGACGTCGCGGGTCAGGTCCTCCTGGAGGGCGCGGAAGCGGTCGCGCTTGGCCTTGGACAGGCGCAGCGGGTTGACCAGGCTGACGGTCTTGCCGCCGCCCAGGTCGATGTCGGTGCTGGCGTACCGGGCCTCGGCGGCGGAGCGGATGTCATCGAGGGAGAAGCTAGCCATGAGGGTGCGGACCTCCGTGGTTGAAGTGTGTGGGGAGCGGACCTAGCGGGAGGGGAACCTCCCCGGCAGCGGGTCCGCAGCGCCGCCGGGGAGGTGGTCAGTGCCGGATCAGGCGGCCGGGGTGGTCGCGGTGGAGCCGAGCGGGGTCACCGCGTAGGCCCACTTGTTCGGGCTCATCACCAGCGGCTTGACGCCCAGCGGCATCCCGGCCAGCGACTCGGTGTCCGAGATGGACAGGTCGTCGGCGCGGAAGATTTCCGCCTTGGGCGCGTAGAAGGCGAACACGTTCGCGCCATCGAGGAAGACCGCGAGGAATGCGGCCTCGGTGGGAGTCGGGTTCTGCGGAACGCCCAGGGTGCCGTCCGCCAGGACCTCCATGTTCGAGCCGTAGTAGAGCTTCAGGCCCGGCTCATCGAACTGCTGGAGGGTAAAGGTCAGCGTCTCCGTGCGGGCGCTGTACTTGGTGCGCAGCGCGGAGTTCTGGAGCGTGCCGATCGTGGTGGCCTCGCCGCCCTCGGACGTGATGCCGAAGATGTCCTCCAGCGAGGTGTGGCCCACGTTCTCCCACGGGGAGGGCGGGGCGGTCAGGTCGGTCGGCAGGGCCGTGCCCGTGGGGGCGGTCAGGTAGTTGCCGGCCCCGACGATGAGGGTCGCGGCGTCGTTCAGTGCCATTCAGGCGTCTCCGTTCAGGTGGTGGGGATGGTGAGCGCGGACGGCGCCCGGCGCGGCTTGCGGATCTCCACCCGGTAGGTCGTCTGGTAGCGCCAGACGCCGGCAGGCAGGTCGGCGTACTGCACCGGGCCGGACGCGGTGGCCCAGTCCGTCACGCGGCGAGGCGGCAGGTCGATCTCCACCTTCGTCAGGTGGCCCAGCGACGGGAACACCTGCTGCTCGTCCAGTGCGCGGAAGATGGACACCCGCACCGCCTCGGACAGGATCGCCCCGTCCTCGTCGCCGTCGGGGTCCTGCGTGAAGGTGTGGACCTCGACCATCGCGGAGTCCAGGAAGCGGTGGTCGCTGTTGTAGACGCCGAGCCCGGAGCCCCGGCGCACCAGGATGAACGGGAACACCGGCTCGTCCCAGATAAGGGACTGCACCGAGATGTCCGGCAGGGCGCGGCGCAGGAGCGCCAGCATGAAGTCCTCGACGGGGGCGAACTCGGTGAGCCGCTTCACGCTCTCGGGTAGTCCGGCCATCAGTCTCCGTAGTTTCGCTTGGCGTTGCGCCGAACCTTCAGCTTCGGCACGCGGGCTCCGCCGCGCTTCGACAGGTGGGCTGCGCGATGGAGGATGTAGAGCCCCTCCATCTCGCCCCACTCGTTGCCGTACTGGTCGATGTAGCCGGCGCGGCCGTACTCGATGGACAGGGCGGCGTCCTGGCCCCGCTCGTCGGAGAGGATCACGTAGTAGTCCACGTCTCCGTGCTCGACGTCGATCTCGGAGTCGCCGTCCGCGTGGTGCTGCACCAGCAGCTCCTCGGCGCGAGCGGCCATGAGGAACGTGCGCTGCTCCAGGTCGGCCTGCACGCCCTCGTTCAGGGCGATGGCCTTCTCGAACTTCCGGCCGCCGACCCGCTCGTAAATGTGCGCCATCAGGGCCGCTCCCGGATGTCGATGCTCCAGTGCCGGGTGTGCCGCGAGCCGTTGTGGAAGGCCGGCGGGGACACGATGTCCCACTGCTTGCCCTGCCACTCGACCCGCGACCACAGCGTCAGGTCGGGGATGTGTGGGTCCACGATCATCCGGGTGACGTTGATCTGCTGCTGGCCGGGCACCTCGGCCCGGCTGGACCGCTGCGGGATGAACACAGCGGTGACCTCGATCGGCCCCTCCGCATCGGCCATCTGCACCTGGTTGCCGCGCCGGTCGGTGACAACCTTCGTGCGCCAGACCAGGGCCTTCTGGCCGCGCCTGCGCTGCACGCTCACCAGGGGGAGTCCTCACGGGAGAACATAGGGAAGCCGTCGCCGCCGTAGTCGACCGGCACCAGGCCAGCAGCCACCGGGCGCTGCTGAGAGCGCCATGCGGTCACCTCTGCGGTCTGGAGGCGCGAGCCCCCGCCGAGCTGGTGGAGCATGGCGATCTCGCTCTTGGTGAAGACCGGGGAGCCGGCGTTCTCGCCCCGGTCGGTCCAGGCCAGCGTCTCGTCGCCAGCCCGGCTCTGCGTGTAGCCATCCGGGTTCCGCATGAATCGGGCGGCGGCTCGGATGACCAGGGTGAACACCTGTCGCGGGGCCGCTGCGCGAGTGGGCCAATCCCGACGGGCGTAGAACCTCGCGTCCTCCGACAGCGCCTCCAAGGCGTCGCGGGCGATGGCCTGCTCGCCGGGGTCCAGGTCCCACTCCAGCCGCCCCTGGAGGTCATCCAGGGTTGCGAAGGGCTCCATGAGCCTCCTCTCGGCCAGGCGAGCGGGGCCAGCCGAAGCTGGCCCCGCTCACACTTTCACACTCGGTCAGGCAGCGGGCTCGGTGGCCGGCGCGGTCACGCCGGTGATGGTCGCCAGCTCGGACCCCGCAGCGGGGTAGGTGCTGGTGCCGTCCAGGGTGAGCTTGATGCCCCGGACGAAGTGCTCCTGCTTGGACACGACCTCCTTGCCGGCCCCCTCATCCCAGCCGACCAGGACGTCCTTCACCTCGCGGAAGCCCGCGTAGGTGTTCACGACGGAACGCTCCATCATGAAGCTCGGGTCGTAGTCGCGGACCCAGCGCATCGCGTAGCCCTCGAAGGACTGGGTGGAGCCGAAGGCCACGGACTGCGGCACGCTCGGCGCAGCCGTGGTCATGATGAACGCGGAGCTGCCGAAGGCGTACGCCGCGTCGGACGGGATGGTCTGGTCCACGATGATGCTGAAGCCGTAGAGCTGGCCGAGGGTTGCCTGGCGCAGCGCGGTGTCAGCCGCCGAGTCGCCCACGTTCTGCGCGAGCGTCAGCTTGTCGTCGTTGAGCAGGGCCGCCTCGAAGTCGGAGCCGACCAGGAGGTAGCGGCTCGCGGAGGCCGGCAGGTTGAAGGCGTTCAGGACGCGGCGAGCCTCGATGAGCGCCCGGCGCAGGTTGGCCTCGGCGCCGCCGATGGTGACGGCGTAGTCCTGGCCGGTGAGGACGCCGACGGCCCGGCGGGACAGGCCACGGGCGACCGCCTTGACCTGCGGGCGGAGCAGCTTGCTCCAGTTGTCCAGGTCGAAGTCGTTCTGCTCGTCGGTCACCTTGACGGCCGAGTAGACGTTGCCGCCGAAGGTGACGGCGACCTTCCGCTCGTTGTAGACGTCGAACTCGATCGGGTTCGTGCGGTCGTTGCGGAAGGCGTAGTCGTGGAACGGCAGGACGCCCTCGACGGGGACGGACACGGTGTCGTTGTCGGCGCCCCGGAACTGGTCGATGCCCTCGCGCTGGAACAGGCTGGGAACGACCAGCTCCTGCTCCAGCATCCCGACGGCGGTGCTCGCCAGGACCTCGGGCTTGACGACCTGGTGCGGCGTGTAAGGCACGGTGGCTCTCTCTTTCGGTTTGGGTCAGGCGTGGGTCAGCGGCGCGACTTGCGCGCCAGGTCGCGGGGGTTCAGGGACTCGTACCCCTGCTCGCCGGGGGTGAGGCCACCGCCCAGCGACTGCGGCTCCTGCGGGACCGCGAACTTCTGGAGGACCTTGGCGTGAGCCTCCAGCTCCTCCTTGCTGTCGCCCCGCAGCAGTTCGGCCAGCTCGTCGGGCAGGTCGAACCGGCGGGACACGTCCGCCACCAGCGTCTTGCGCGCGAGCTTGGCGTTCTCCTCGCGCATCTCGGCCAGCGCAGCCTCGACCTCCTCGGGCGTCTTCGCGCTCTCCAGGCGCTTCTCGGCGTCCCGGAGCTTGGTGCGGAAGTTGGCCGCCTCCTGGCGGGCGGTGCGCAGCTCGCGCTGCGCCCACTCGGGCAGGGACTCGATGCCCTCGGGCTGGCCCTCGGTGCCGCCCTCCGGGGCGCTCTGGCCCTCGGTGGACTCGGTGCCCGCAGGGGTCTGGCTCGTCGCCTCCTGGCCCCCCTCGGGGCCGTTCTGCGGGGCCTCGGTGCCGGCCGGCTGCTCGGTGGTGGGGACGGACATGGATACTCACGCCTCCTGGACGCTCGTGGTGGTGGAGCGCGCCGCCTGGGCACGCCTTTGCTCCTGGCGGATGTAGTGGCGCCAGGCAGAGACAGCGGACTTGCCGCTGAGGCCGCGAGTGACCCGGGGCCACTCCTCGGCGTACCGGCGGTTCAGCGCGTAGAGCGCATCCCCGCCGAACTGCTCGCGCGAGAACACTGGCTGCGCGTAGCAGTGGCAGTTGTCGTGGTACTTGTCGCCGTCCACGTACTCGGCGCCCCGGGCGGTCTTGTAGACCGCGCCCCGGGAGATCAACATGGCGCACCAGCCGCAGGGGGTGCCGGTGCGCGAGAGGCGGACGTAGCCGATGGCGCGCTTGTCGCGCTCAGCGGCCGACCACACCCAGCCGCGCCCGCCGTCCATCGCCATGCGCTCAGCCGCTGCGGCCTGGCGGGTGCCGGCCCGGTTGTGGGCGTCCCGGCGGGCTGCGTCGACCTCGGTAGCCGGCGCGTCGGTGTCGATGTCCTCGACCTTGCGGTCCAGGTTCTGCGTGCCCAGCTCATCGAGCAGGAGCTGGGCCTCGCGCTGCGCCTCGCGCTCCAGGCGTTCGGCCTCGCGCTCGATGCCCTCCAGCTCCTCGATGAGGATGCGGTCAGCCTCCGCGTCAGCCCCGTCATCCAGGGCCTCGTCAGCGGGCGCAGGCGCCTCGCTGGTGGCCTGCTCGGGCTCGGGGGTGCTGGGAGTAGGGGTGGACCCGCTCGACGCGCGAGAGGCGCCCTGGCGGGCCTGCCGCTGGGCGTCCTCCCACTGCTCGCGCAGGTCATCCAACGTCACCGCCTCGCCCTCGTCGGGCCGGCCGGGGTCGCGGATCGTGTAGCCGGTGCGCAGGGCGCGCACCAGGCGGTAGTAGGCGATGGCGAGGGTGCGTGCGCGAGTCCGTCGCTGCGCCACCAGGGCGACAGCTCGACGGAGCCAGGCGCGACGCACGGACGCCCCGCCCGTGGCCGGCACGGCGCCCCATAGCTTCAGGGCCTCGGCGATCGTGACGGCCCCGATCTGCGCCAGGGCCACCTGGAAGGCCACCTCCGCGCGAGCCGCTTCGGCAGCGCGCTCAGTCGTGGCAGGCATGGCACCTCCAGGGGTCAGGCCGGTGCGGCAGTGAGGGTCATCTCGATCCAGCCGACCTCGACGGTCGAGCCGGTGTTCGGGGCGTAGGGGTGGAAGCGGATCTCCAGCGGCCCGGTCAGGCCCGTCAGCGACGAGGTGTCGATGCTGTAGGTGGACAGGTCGGGCCGCTTGGTGGTGATGTGCCCGCCGCCCGGCAGGTAGGACGCGAAGTCGTTCACCGAGGTGTCGACCTCGATGCCACGAGGCGTTGCGTCACCGCCTCGCGCAGCCGCGTACCGCAGGGAGTCCAGCGACCAAACCCCGGGGGCCTCGATCACCGCAGCGAAGTAGCGGGTGGCCCATGCGGACGTGGCGTCCGAGGCGACCCGCAGAACCGGGGTCGGGTAGCCGAGGCTGTCGGCCATGCCGAACGTGTAAAGCTCGCTCGGCATCAGCTCACTGCCCTTGCCGATCGAGTACCTGGTGGGGGAGAGCGCCCCCGCCTCCAGGCCGTAACGCACCTCGCCCGCGCCGTAGCGCACGAGGGGGGCGGCTGACCCCAGCTCGATCCTGCGATGTGGCCGCGCGTCCAGTCGGATGCGCGAGGTCATCACGCCCCCAGGAACAGGAGGTTCACCGGGACCGAGCCGCTGGCGGTGATGCCGAACAGCTCGTCGTCCGGGTCCAGGTCGAAAGCAACCCTGTCGCCAGCCCCCAGCTCGTAGCCGAAGGAGGCGGGAGTCACGTCCGCGCCGCCAATGAACACCGACGCGCCGCCGGCATTCTGCATCGACACTGCTCGCGGGGTGCTCCAGCTCTGCCCGACGCCCGGTGGTCGCGTCAGGCTCGCGGCCGTCGTGGAGACGGTCAGGTTGGTGTGGTCAGCCGCCAACGGTGGCTCCTTCGTCGTCGTAGAGTGGTTCGTCCGGGGCGGCCCGGCGCAGCGCCTGCGCGAGCTGGAGTTCGCCGTTCTGCTGCTCGGCCAGGTCTTCCCACTCGCGGATTTCGGTGGCTGTCACGTCCGGCACCCGGGTCCACAGGCCCCGCTTGGGGATCTCCAGCGCCTCGGCCAGCTTGCCCAGCGCGTCGGCGGACTGAGCCAGCGAACGCTGCTCCATGTCCCGCCACTTCACCTCACCGGCGAAGTCGCTGGCGGACTCGATCGAACCGTTCAGCTCGGAGGCCAGGCGGAACACCCGCTCCCAGCTCTCGCCGAACGACTTCTTGAACTCCTCGACCTTGCGCGCCAGGGCTGTCTCCGCTGCGGTCAGGGCCTCGGCGGACAGGTTGGCGATCTGCCCGAGCAGGTGGTGAGGCGGCGTCTGCGAGATGGCCGCCAGGTGGCGGATGCTCATGTCGATCGACTCGATGAACCCGCCGAGCGGCGTCTCGTCCAGCGAGCCGAACTTCACCTCGGGGTCCTCGGCGAATAGGAACCGCCGGGCGTTGTGGTTGACCGGGGCCGGGATCGGGTTGCCCTGCGCGTCCAGCCGGGGCTGGTAGTCCACCACCGGGGAGTTCGGGTCGTCCGGGTCCTCGTGGACCGGCTCCATCAGCAGGGGCGGAGCCATGCCCGTCGCCCAGCGGACCTTGAAGCTGGCGTAGGTCTGCGCCACCAGCAGGTCGAACACCGTCTGGTTGATGCGGTCCTGGAGGGCGATCATCGGCTCGATGACGCCGATCGTGCGGCCCTCCAGGTCGACGGCCGCAGCGAAGCGGGTGACCGGGCACTCCGAGGAGCCGTGCACCCCCTTGCGGGTGACGGACACGCCCTCCTCGTCCGCCAGGGACTTGAAGGTGACGACGTACTCGTGCTTGCCGTCCCACATGCGGGCCTTGCCGCGCCCCTCGCCGTTCGGCCAGGCCGTCACGGTCAGCGCCGCGTAGGGGGTGTCGTCGTTGGCCGGGTCCTCGTACAGGGCCGAGGTCCGCATGGCGCTCAGGCCCTTCGTGCGGACCTTGCCGTTGCGCAGGCGCTCCGTCACCGTGAACGAGTGCCCGTAGGCCAGCGCCCCCCGGTGCACCGCGATCTGGCGGGCGTCCAGGCGCGACTCCTGCCAGTGCTGCCACTCGGGCGAGACGGCCGGCGCGCCGTAAGCCTCGGGGGCCAGGGCCACCTGCATCGCCCGGGTGCGGCCGGGGCGGAAGCTGTCGACGTAGAGCGCCTGGGCCGGGGTGTCCACCAGAAGCGGAGTCCAGTTGCTGATCGCCCGCTTGGCGATCATGCGGTACTCGTCGTCCGCGTTCGGCGGCATGTACGGGTCGTCGTGCAGGCCCTGGAGGTAGCGGTCGATGCGCTCCAGCCGGGGCCTGTCGTTGTGCAGGATGGTGAGCAACTGTCGCGCCAGCGACAGAGGGGAAACGGCCACAGGGGCTCCCTTCGGGCTAGAGGAAGTAGCCCCGCCCCGTGCGCTTGCGCGTCTTCTTGCCACGGGTCTTCAGGTCGTGCAGCGCCTCGTGCGCCAGCATCAGCGCGGCGTAGGCATCGACCTTGCGGGGGGACTCCCTCGACTCCTTGCCGAAGGAGAGTCCGTAGTTGTTCGAGCGGCGACGCGCGTTCAGCGCGTGCCGACGCAGCGTCAGGTCGCCGTCGTGGTGGACCTTCCGGTCGAACACGGCTTGCATCAGCCGCTCGTGGGCTCGCGTCACCCGCTGGAGGGACTGGCGCATGTCCCAGCCGATGCCGCCGTAGCGGCCCTCGGCCTTGACCGCCAAGCCCTCGCCGTACGTCTCCGCCCACTCGGTGATCCAGGACTCCCACAGCGCGACGTCGGCGTAGAACCCCTTCACGTCGTACAGGCGGAACGCCTCGTGCACGGCGGAGTTCACGCGGTCCTGGTTGACCTGCCAGCCCTCGCCCTGGGGGCCGTCGGGCTTCTCCTCGATGTGCAGCAGGAACGCCGTGGCGTCCGAGACGCGGATCGCCACCAGGGCGGTCGCGTCGTCCGTCTTGCCGCCGTCGAAGCCGAGGGTGATCTCGTCGCCGGGGCGCAGCATGGCGCCGGGCTCGGCGATCGGGTCCCACTGCTCGGGGCCGTAGAGCGCATCCTCCTCGGCGACGATCTGGTTGAGGTACATGCGCCGAGAGCGCGAGGGGGCGATCGTCGTGGACTGGACGGACTGGATGATCGCCCGCACGTTCAGCCACACCGCGTCGCCGCGCACCTTCGGCAGCACGATCTCCAGCGCCTCGGGCGTGAGGGGCGTGAGCGGGTGCGCCTCCAGTGAGTCGTAGAGGAAGCCGATGTCGACGGCCTTGCCCTCCACGATCGCGTTGTAGCTCTCGCGCATCCGCTCGGCCACGCTGTCCTCGCCGGGCAGGTAGGCGTTCGTGATGGCGAGGTAGCGCGAGTTCATCTTCGTCGCGTTACCGTCGATCGTCTCAAACATCTTGTGCCCGTTGTTCCCGCTCACCCAGTGGTGGGTTTCGTTGAGCAGGGTGAACGTCGTCCGCTTGCCCTCCAGGGCGCGGTACGAGGACGTCACGGCTTCGAGCCGGCAGCGGCCACCCTTGGCGCGGATCAGCTCCGCACCGGGCTTGATGTCGTAGGTGTTGATGAGCAGCTCCGTCATCAGCGACGGGATCAGGCTCATCGTGTTCGAGGTCTGCGACTGGTTCACCGCAGTGACCTGAACCCAGGCCGCCGGGTGCGACCGGCCGATGGGGGAGCCGTCCTTCTTCCAGCCGCCGAACCGCGAGGGGCCGACCAGCTCGACCAGGCACAGCACCGCCAGCAGCGGGTCCTTGCCCCAGCCCTTCATGCGCTGAAGCACGCCCGTGCGGTAGGCGAACTGCCCCTGGTCGTCCAGGGCGTACCACCACAGGACGAACCGGAGCTGCTCCATCGTGAACTTCCACGGCCCGCCGCCTTCAGCGGCGAGGTACTTGGTGCACCAGCCGGCGATCTCCCAGCCGAGCGTCTTGGCCGGCAGGTGCCAGCCGTTCTCGTCGCGCTTCCAGGTGGGTCCGATGCAGGTCGGCTCCAAAGCCTCGATGTCCTCGGCCGTCAGCTTCTCGGCAGCGGACATGGGCGGCTCCTGGCAAGGTGGGGGTCGTGCGTGACTGGAGGGCGTGGGCGACCGCCACGGGCGGCGCCGTGGGGGCATTGGTGACCGCCGAGGTGCATGACCCGGAGGGGTCGGCCCTGCGCGCCGTACTGAGCTGGCTGGACGGCTTCGTGCGGACGCCTGGAGCGGCTGGCGTAGCTGCCGTGATCGGCGCCGTAGTCGCCTACCGCACGGCGGTCGACAAGCTGCGCGTGGAGCAGGGACACAACAGCGCGATGGAGCGCAACGCCGCCTTCCAGCGTTGGATGCAGGTATTCGATGCCGCCACCAGGGACGGCGCCACGCCCCCGGCCACCACCGTCGCCGGGCTGTGGTCCAGCGCGGAACCCAGCCAGCACCACCTGCTCGACCCGTTCATGACGGACGAGGTGCGAAGCCTGGTGGCCGCGACGGAGGAGGTCAACGAAGTCGTGCTCGCCACGGAGCCGACGAGCGACGCGAGGCGCGCCGACAGGGAGCAGAGGAAGCTGGAGCGGCGCATCGCCAAGGAGGCGGTAGCGCGTTGGATCGTTGAAGAGGAGGAGAAGGCGATGGGGCTGGGGGGAACTAGCCGGCGACGCCGAGCTGAGCCCGATAGTCCGCAATCGCGGTGACCGACTCGTCGTCCGTCTCGGGCTCGGGGTCGGCCAGTTCGATGCGGACCCGGCGCCGGTCGGCCTCGGTGACCAGCAGGTTCGACAGGGAGGTCATGATGACCTGGAGCATCTGACCCGACCGCTTGCCCGACTTCTTGTAGTGGGATAGGTCGTCCATCAGCGAGAAGGCGATGGCCCAGTCCGACTGCTCGTAGAAGTCCGCTTGACCGGACACCTTCAGCGAGTCCCACATGCGCTTGGCGATGGGGTGCCAGTCGGGGTCGGCGTGCGGCACCCGCGTGGGGCGCGAGACGCCCTTCGTGACGGCCTGCTGGTCGCCGCCCTTGCGGGAGCGGGGGCGAGCGAGGTCCTCCTCGCGGTTCGGCACGGGGCCAGGCATGGCGCTCACCCCTTCCGGGCGGCTAGGAGTTGACGGGGATGGAGATGCCGCCAGCGGTCGTCAGCGACTCGACGGTCAGCGGGACCTCGGTGCCACCGCTCCACAGCGACACCCTCGGGCCAGCCGGTGCCGGTGGGGCGGGCATGTTGGCGGAGTTCAGGGCGATCAGGACGCTGGCGTAGTTCGTCGCCCCGGTCGGGTCCGTCATGGCGGAGACGGGGACCGGGCGGGGCGCGTACAGGCCGCTCGACGTGGCCTGCTCGACCACCAGCAGGGAGCCGATGTTCCGGCCCGAGCGGGCGGTGCTTACCTGCTCGGAGGCTGCGTACGCGGGGATGGCGCGGCCGTAGGCGACGGGCGCGAAGCCGTCGTTCGAGCCCGGGGTTCCGATGAAGCCCACGAGCGTCTGCCCGGCCTGGACCTCCAGCTTCTCGAAGACGGCCGCGCGCGGGTCGTAGCCGCCCGTCCAGCCCTCCAGGTGGGCGCTGCCGGCCACCGACACCGCGTCGTCCAGGTAGGCCGCCACGAACGAGGAGGCCGTCGCCTGCACGGGGTACGTGACCGTCAGCGTGGCGCCCGACAGCTCGGCCGGCGGGTTGAAGTAGGCCAGGACGTGCATCCCGCTGCCGTAGGCGGTGTTGACCACGCCGTCCACCAGCGTCCAGCCGTCGGGGACCGCAGGCACCATCGTGGTGTCGCCAGCAGCCCAGCGCCCGAGCCCGACCAGCAGGACGCCGTTCGGAGCCTCCGTGAAGGTCGGCAGGGTGACATCGACGTCGTAGGTCCAGGTGGGCCACGGGGTCACGGCAGAGGCGAGCAGCGCCAAGGGGACCTCCTACTCCGCAGGGCGGAGGATCACGGTGTTGTCGGGGGTGTCGGCCGGCACCGGGTCGTCCGGGCCGAGCACGAGCAGGGTCGGCATCGCCGCGAGCTGCGCCTTCGTGGCGTAGTCATCGAGGTTGGCCGGCACCAGGGTGACCGGGCGCATCTCGCCCTTGTCGACCTTGCGAGCCAGCATCGAACCGAGCCCGGTGATGGCTGAGATCGGGTGGGAGTCCGGCGCGTCCAGGCCGGTGAGCTGGGCGTGCTCGGTGACGCCGCCACTGGCCTCCAGTTGGGCCAGCCAGTCCTCCTCGGAGCCCCAGAACCCGTGGCGCACCGCGATGTCGTAGGCCGACTCACCGTCGGCGCCATCGGCCCCAGGAGCGCCGTCAGCGCCGTCCTGGCCGTCAGCGCCCGGCTCGCCAGGGGCGCCGTCTGCGCCCTCCAGGGAGGCCAGCCACTCGGCCTCGGTGCCGACGAAGCCGTTGCGCACGGCGATGTCGTAGGCGGACTCGCCCGAGGCCCCGCCGCCCTCCTCCAGAGCGGCGACACGGCGGTCCAGCTCGGCGAAGGCGACGAGCGTGGGGTAGGTGACCGTCTCGTCCGGGGGCGGGGTGGCCGGCGCGACCTTCCACAGGTTCAGGCCGGTCTCGGCCGCCGCGATCGGAACGTTGATCTTGTAGGGCGGGCGGTTGGTGACGTTGCCCTCGAACCGCTCCGTGACCGTGTAGTACCAGCCCTGCTTGTCCACGTCCGGGTCGTCCGTGGCGTACAGGCGCAGCGGGCCGGTGCCGGTGGAGTTGTAGACCTCGCCCTCGATCACCTTGCTGACGATCGGGTTGGCAAGGATGATCGTGCCCGTCGTGTTCGACACCATGTCGGTGATCGACGGCGTGAACGTGATGGTGCCGTTGAGGAGCCCATCGGAGAAGGGGGCGTAGTGCCCCTCGACCGTCACGCGGTTGAAGTCGCCGGGCATCTGAGCCACGGGTGGCCCTCCCTTCGTGGGGCAGTAGAAGACCCGGGCGTGCGCGAAGGCAGGGGCCTGGGTCAGTGTGCGCCGACCAGGAATCGAACCTGGCGTGCCCGAAGGCGACGGATTTACAGTCCGCTGCCACACCTTGTGGCATCCGGCGCTAGGGGGCTCGCGCCCCGCCGCGATGGGCGAGGCGCGAGCCGTCGATCAGGAGCCGAGAACCTCGGCCGGCTCGCGGTGCTTGTACTGCACCGGAGCCCAGCGGTGCTTGCCCTTGCCGCCCTGGGTCGAGTCCCAGTAGATTTCCGTGGGCTGCTCGGTCGAGCCGTACCGCTGCGAGTAGACCGTGACCGGGCCGTTCTCCGCGACGTGCAGCTCGTTCGAGTGGCTGTCCCACAGCAGGTACGCCGAGGTGGGAAGACCCTCGATGTGCACGTTGTCGATGTACGTCTTGACCACCGAGTCCGCGCCGAACTCCTTCTGCTGAAGGAAGAAGCCCTGGTAGTTGGCGACGCCCCAGAGGCGGTTGATCCGCAGCACGGCCGGGCCGTTCCAGACCTGCACCAGGTCGCTGTGGTTCTCCTCGTAGGAGCCGATCGGGTTCACGTCGCGCATGTCGACGCCCTGGATGACGACCTCCACGTTGGTGTCGCCGCGCAGGTCCACGATCACGCCGTCCTTCAGCACCCCGCTGGCGACCAGGCCGTTCACCATGATGGTGCGGCGCGTGGTCGTCGGGGCCGCGAAGGTGCCGTTCCCCATGATCTGAATCATGCGGTTCGACTTGGAGTCGGAGCCCGAGGGGTCGTTGTCCCTCTCGTGGCCCACGACGACGTTGCGCAGAACCACGTTCCGGCCGCCCACGACGGTGATGCCCGAGGTGCCGCCGTCGGCGCCCTTGGTCACCTTGCCGTCGCCGATCACGAGGACGTCCTGGTTCGGGTCGTCCACGCGGAAGTAGCCGGTGTTGCCGCTCGCGTAGAACACCGTCGGGTTGACCAGGGTGGGCTCGGCGATGTTGTAGCCGCTCACCTCGCCCGGGGTGGTCGGGTCGGTCGGGGCGGCGGCCTGCGGAACGACGACCTCAACCTCGTTGGAGCGAGGCGTCTCCTCGCCACCGACGATCGCCGTGACGGAGTAGTAGTACGTGCCGTCCGACAGGTTCGGCGAGGTGCGAGTCGGCTCGGTGACCGTGGCGAGCACGCCGGTCGTGGACGGCTCGTAGATGCGGTACTCGGTGGCCCCGTCCACGGCATCCCAGGTCAGCTTGACCTGCCGCTCGTTGACGACCTCGGCCGTCAGGTTGGCCGGCGCAACGAGGGCCGGCGCGTAGGGCGCGATGGTGGCCGACGCGGTGAGGACCGTGCCGTCCTCCAGCGTCGCCTCCACCGTGAAGGTGTAGGGCTGCTGCGCCAGGTTCTTGAACGTGGCGTAGGTGCGCTCCGAGGCCAGGATGGGCTCGGTGGTCCACGGGCCGGCGCCGAGCTTGTCGTAGCCGTCTCGGGAGAAGGTGGCCGTGGTGACGGTGCCGTTCGTCACGACGTACTCGACCCTCACCGAGTCGCTCGTGTCCTCGACGGGGAGCGCGCTCACCGCGATGGTCGGCTCGGGGGCCGGCTCCTCGGGGGTTTCGGGCTCGGTGGGCGTCTCGGGCTCGGGCTCGGTGGGAGCGAGCGCGTCGGTCATGCGGATGAAGCCCCCAGCGGGCACCTCGACCACGCTGCCATCCGGCAGGGTGAGGGCGGCAGCTTCGAGGGCCTGGAGGACGTATTCAGCCAAGGGGGAGGGGAGCCCTTTCGGTGGGGGGAGGGGGGCTTGCGGCTCATCGCCCTGCGCGCGGCTTGTAGCGCGCCACCAGGGCGAGAAGCACGCCCCCACCGACCACGGCGGCGTCATCCTTGCCGCCGGTCTTCTTGTCGGTGGGGACGAACAGGTGGTAGAGCACCCAGGCGAGAGGCGGAAACACCAGTAGGCGCGGCACCGGGTGTTGGCGCAGTCGCCACCAGTTCGCGCTCAGGGTGTCGCCGGCTCGCTTGTTCCGTACGGCCTCGGCCTCCAGCAGCCCGAAGGCCACCAGAGAGCCGAGGACCCAGGCGTACCAGGCCCGCCTGGAGACAGCCATCAGGCGGGGCCGTGGACCATCGTGCGCGTGTCGGCCATCAGGGCGTCGAAGGACTCCGGGACCGACAGATGGCCGATGCCGTACCGCAGGTCCGCGCGGTTGACGACCCCGTACTCGCGGGCCGCGTTGCGGGTCCGGGTGCCGCCGTAGATGTAGCGGCAGCCGGCCGGGTTCTTGCCCCAGTCGCCGCGCTTCAGGAAGAACTGCACGTCCAGCCAGGGGCGAGCACGCCAGGCGTTCAGCAGGGCCTGACCCAGGTTGCGGTGGTCGGGAGTGGAGTCGTGGTAGGACTGCGCGCGGAACGAGCCCTGCGGGAAACGGTCCACCCACTTGTCCACGATGGCCTGCGCCTGGACCATCGTCAGCCCGCCGTCGTAGCCGCCCTCAGCGAACGCCTGGTGCACGCCGAGCTGGAAGTAGGCGGCGGCCAGCTCCTTGTCCCGGGCGGCCGAGAACGTTTCGTAGGAGAGGCCCGTCTGGCTGCGTGCCGCCGAGGACCGGCCGTCGGTCGCCAGCACGGCGATGACGTGGCGCCCCTCGGTGACAGCCTGCTCGATGCCCGGCCCGAGCGTCAGGGTCTCGTCGTCCTGGTGCGCGTGCAGCCAGATGGTCGGGTTTGGCGTGTCCTGGGGAGACGCGGCCGAGGCGACGGGGATGGTGGGCGTGATCGGCAAGGAGGCTCCGTTCAGGCGGGGTGGGCGGCTTCGAGGTCCGCCGGGGTCCAGGAGTCGCTGTGCGCCGAGCCGTCGGCGCGGTACAGCAGCATCGAGAAGGGCTGGCCGTCGACACGGCGGCAGTCCTCGAAGTGGAGGTTGGGGACCTCGTGGCTCAGGCCGATGTCGTTGTAGCGGTGGTTGCCGCCGAACAGGACCCGCCGGAAGACGATGGGGCCGATGGTCTCGTAGCCCTCGGCCGCGTTCTTCACGTACAGCGTGCAGTTGCCGCCGTCCATGTAGACGTCCTCGAACAGGATCGCCCGCTGGTCGTTCGTCTCGCCGCCCACGATCGCCGCGCTGTTGGCGAAGGTGCCGCTCTTGCGGTTGCCGAGCAGGGTGGAGAAGTCGTCCACCACGCAGTCACCAGCGCCGCCGCCGGTCGACTGCACGCAGTCGTTGTGGTCCTTCTTGTCGTTGTCGGTCAGGTCCACGATGAGGCAGTGGTGGAGCTTGATGCGGTTAGTGAGGCGCGCCCCGTCCACGCAGTTGTGGATGAGGGAGTCGAACAGCTCGATGTTGTTGTAGCCGACCGCGATGCCGCCCTGGCCGCCGAGCCCGTCCAGCTCGACGCGGTAGCCGACGATGCTGCCGCCGTTGACCGTGTGCAGTCGCAGGTTCGAGCCCGACCGCACGAGCGAGTCGGTCAGGGTCACCGTGCAGCCGTCCGCGATGACGCGGCCGTTGATCTGCGTGGCGGCGAGCGAGGTGTCCTCGGTGAAGGTCTGGTCCCCGTCGAGCACCGTGGTGAACTCGGTGCCAATGGTCGGGCCGGTGTCGTGCCAGCCGGCGAAGCCCTCCGGGATGCCGGCCGCGCGGCTGCGCTCCAGGCGGGCCTCGCGCTCCAGGTCGGCCGGCGAGCTGGGCGCCGCGACGCTGAGGTACTTGGTGATGGTCGAGCTGATGCCGCCCTGCGACACCACCCGGATCTTCATGGGGACGGACTCGGTGCCGTCCGGGAGCAGGAAGTTGACCACCCCGCCCCAGCGCCCGGCCCACAGCTCGCTGGTGGGCACCTCCCGCACCGCGTCACCGATGGTCGCGGTGAGCTGCGAGGGCTCGGTGTCCGCGCTGACCAGAGCGTCCACGTTGAGCACGCGGATCGTCGGTCCCTGCTGGGAGGTGTAGGCGTTGGGCACGCAGCTCCTTGGAGGGGAGGGGTGGGGCGAGAGAGGCCCCCGAGCCGCGTCGAGGTGGGAGAGGAGCACCTGGCGCAGCCCGGGGGGCGGGGGAGGGGGCGATGCCCGCGCCTCAACCCCGCAGCCGGCGCTTCCTTGCGCCCTGGCTAGGGGCCGCGAGGCAGGAGCCCGGGGTGGGCTTCCTGGCGCCGGAACTTGCGGTCGTGCCGCCGACGGTTCGCAGCCTTCGCGGCTGCGCCCTCAGCGCCCGACTTCTTCTTGTGATGCCAGTCGCACAGCGAGCGCAGGTTGTCGTCGCTGTGGTCGTCTCCGGGGACGATGTGGTCAACGTCCGTGGCCGGCTCGGTGCATCGTCTTCCCGTATCGGGATCGCGGTGTGTGCACCTGTGGCCGTCACGGATCAAAATGCGCTTTCGCCGCCGGGGCCAATCCGGGGGAAGGCGTGACCGTCTATCGGAGCCAGCCCATTGTGGAATGAGCTTCACCCCGATCCAGCACCTAAGTGAATGGCTTCGCCGACGTCCCGGCCCTGAAGGGCCGGCTGCCATTAGCTGTCGACGCGAAGCCAGCATGAGGCATTGCTGTTAACAGCAATGCAGCTCTCCTTGTTTGCCCCCGACAGGGGGCCAACCGGCAAGCCCGCAAAGCCGCGATGCGCTGACCAAGCGTCCCCTTCGGGGACCAACCGGCTTCCCAGCATCGCAGCTTTACTGTCTTACATCTATATATCGCCACCAGAGGGGCCTTTAAGGGGGGTCTGCTGGCAAGAACTTTGCGCTCATCCCTGCACCACGGAGCGTGACCCGGTGACAGGCCCCTTCGGGGCGCGTCGCGCGTCCCCGCTCCACTCTGCGGCGGCGGGGACTGGGGGCCGGAGGCCCCAGCGGCGGCGGAGAGCCGGCGAGGAGGAGAAGCTCAGCGTTGTGGGGCCTTCGGCCCCGTCCTGGGCCAGCTTTTGGCCCGTTTGCAGGCTCTCCAGACGGCCCCCGGAGGGGGCCTAGGCGACGGCTGACCTGCGAGAACGGTCAGCTCAGCGCCCGGCAGGCCGGCAGTGATCGACCTTGGAACCGTGGCGGGATCTCAGGTGCTACGACATGGCGGTGGGCCTCTCAGGGCTCCGGGGGTCATACCCCCACCCGCACGGCTGGCCCTGCAAGGCGCCCGAGAGCGACGCGACCCCGCCCCCCGGCCCATCACCCCGGCAGCACTGCCGCAACGCTCACAGCGGCCACCACGGGCCGGGGAGCGGCATGTCTGCCCGCGCCTCGCGCACGTAGGCGAGCGCGCGCCCACGCGGGAGCCTTCTCCGCCCCTCGCCGTCGCCCGGCCCGGCCGATTGGACAGGGTGTGAGGGTGTGAGCTAATGTCGTGACCACGCCGAACGGGAGACCGGGAAGCGGGAACGGCCAGCACCACGCACGAACGGCCAGCACGACCGGCCAGCGTGTGATAGTGTGAGGCCACGCCGAACGGGGAACCGGGAGGCATCGCACGACTCTCAACTCCACAGCGGCAACCACTTGCACACTGGCCCACGGGCCGGTACGGTGGGAGCAACGCGAGGCGGTCGATCCGCTCCCCACGGGGGAGGGAATAGAGCCGAGCTGGGAACGGGGCGCGCATCCTTTAACCGCCCCCGGAACGGTCGCCACTGACGCGGATGCTCACACCGACAGCGAGTGAAAGCCGCTGGAGAGTGTGATAGTGTGAGACACACACCGAGCGGAAACGCTCGGGACACGAACTTCAATCGAATAAGGCAGGACGACCCCCGCGAGGGCCTGCCGATCACGCTCGGCCCCGGTGTCTGTGCCGGACGTCGCAGCCCCCGCTCTGGGGGTGTGAGCGTGGTAAGCGGTCACGGGCTCGGACGCTCATCTTGGGACTCACAGGAGGTATCTCCTGCCAGGGGTGCGCGCTACCGGGTACCGGTTCGGCCTTGGTCAAGAGACTCGATCCCTCGCCATGCAGTGCACGGTGGGAGGCTGCTGTCTCGCTGACCCCCGGGATGCCACGGGGGGAGGCGAGTGCGGAAAGCCGTGAGGTGAGGATGCCGTCTCAGCCCCCCGGGTGACCGGGTGCGGTGGTGCTGGTGACAGCGCACCACCCCGGGTCCGCCGGACACCGGCTGGACACGGTGACAGGGGGGCTGAGACGGCAAGCACACTGCAAGACGCTGACCCGAGCCGCCGGAACATGGGCGGGCAGGGGAGGGGTTCGAGCTGGTGGAAGGCCAGCACCGCCCGGTTGCGTGATCGTGACGCACCGCCTTCGGAGGGCGCCGGGCGGACGCCACACGCCATGTGTGATAGTGTGAGCACACGCCGAGAGAGAGGAGGCCGCGAGATGGCCCACCACCGAGTGCCGCCGATGCGGCCCCGACAGACCACGACGTACCGCCCCACGATGAGGAGCCTGTGATGGCCGTCAGCCTGGCGAAGAACGAGCCGATGTTCCCCTGCTGCGCTCAGCGCGCCGTCGCCACGGCAGCCGGTGCCGCCAGCGGCAAGCTGTACGACCTGTGCGGCTACCACGGCCGCAAGGCTGGGCAGATGACCGGCGTCGGCTACCTGAACGGGGTGACCTGGAAGTGAGGCCCCTGCGGACGACGATGGGCTGGCTCGCTGCGAGCGGCCTGCTGGGTGCTGGCGCGGCCTTCCTGGGCTGGGTGTGAAAGTGTGAGCGAGGAGAGCCTGGCGAGGACGTGGGACGTCATCGTGGCGATCTGGGTCCTGTCGCTAGGCCCGGCGCTGCTGGTGGCGCTGGATGAACTCGGCCTGATCGTGCACTGACGAGCCGAAACGCCCTCCGGGGCGTCCGACCGGGTGGCTCCCGGTCGCTGATGAGGCAGCCAACCAACTTCCCTGAGAGGGGACTCCCATGCCCATGCTGATCGCTGACCACGTTGCCGAGGTCGTTGACGCGGCGACGGACCTGATCTTCGAGAACGACGGCTGCACCCTGAGCCTGACCGGCGACGACACCCCGACGCGGGGGTATGCCGTCAGCCTGGCCGGCTTCGAGGAGGTGCACGAGCTGGACGACGAGTTCATCGGGTACCTGGTGTCCCGGTACATCGAGAAGCACCGCGAGGAGCTGTCCGGCCTGAACCGGTACTTCGGCGCCTGGATCGACGGGAGCCGACTGGTGCTCGACGTCAGCGTGATCGTCCGCGACTTCTCCGATGCCGTGGCCCTGGCCTACCAGCACGGGCAGCAGGCGATCTACAACCTGGCGCGTGGCGAGGAGATCCGCATGGACGACCTGTACGGCCGGACGGCGGTGGCCGCGTGAACGAGCTGGAACTCACGGCGCGTGGCCGGTTCGTCCTGGAACTCCTGACGCTCGCATGGTTCCTGGCATGCATGGTCGCCCTGTTGGTGACCGTGGTGTGACTGTGTAAGCCGAAACCCCTTGCGGTGCAGGGGGTCCGGCCGGGTGGCTCCCGGTCGCTGATGAGGCAGCCACAACGAGAGGGGCGATTCCAATGCGTATGGACAAGTTCGAGCGCAAGGCGGCAGGGGCGGAGCGGCGTCGGCGGGCGCAGGTGCGGGCCTTCAAGCGAGGCCAGGTGATGCACCTCTGATCGCGCCGAAACCCCGCCCTGCGGGGTCGAGTACGGGTGGCTCCCGTGCTCCTGATGATGGCAAGCCACGAAACTAGGGGAGGCACCACTACATGACGACTGCGACCGAGAACCTGACCCGCCCGCTGCCCGCCGGAACCCGCGTGACCGTTCACCGGGCCGACGGGGTGCCGGACCTGACCGGCGTGACCGGCGCGGCCCTGGCTGAACAGCCGCAGGCCGGGCGCCTCCGCTTCGAGGTGATCGACCCGACGCACCACCGCCACGGCTCCAAGTGGTACGCCGACCAGTGGAAGGCGCAGACCGAGCCCGCGTCGGCTTACGAGCCGGGCGACAAGGTGCGCGTGCTGTTCGACGGGGAGGACGCCGCCTACCTCGGCCTGGGCGCGGGCGGCACGATGCGCCTCGAAGACTACCGACAGCACGTCGGCGCCATCGTGGAGGTCAGGGAGCGGGCGAGCGATCACGCCCTGGAAGTGCGGGTGCCCGAGGGCACGGTCGACTGGCGGGGCACGTTCTACGTCGGCGAGGGCCAGGTGCAGCGCGTGACGCCGAAGGCCGAGGCGCCCGAGCCGCTGGGCGTGGGCGACCGCGTGAAGCTGATCGGCCCGCACACCGCCAACGGCGGCAGCGTCTACACCGCAGAGGCCGACCTGGGCGCGACCGGCGTGCTGGTCGACGCCCCGGGGGCCAGCATGCACGGCGATGCGCGGGTGAGGTGGGACCACCGCCCGCACCGGACCTCGCTGGCCCACCCGAGCTGCCTGGAGCGCATCACCGACGAGCCCGCCGAGGCGCCCGCCGAGAAGCGCGAGCCGCAGGTGGAGGACCGGGTGCGCGTGATCGTGGACAGCCCCACCTACGGCTCCCGCGCGAGCTACCGGGTGGACAGCATCAAGCGCGGCGACGAGGGCAGGGTGACCGGCGCCCGCGACGGGGACGGCGACCTGCGGGTGGTGTTCGACGGTCCGGACGGTGGCCGCTTGCGCTACATCAACGCCGACCAGGTGGAGCTGGTGACGGGGGAGGAGTCTGCCCCGACGCCGGCCGAGGGTGGCGACGCGGTGGTGGCTGCCGCCCTGGCGCGGGCCGAAGCTGCCGAGGCCGAGCTGGAGGAGTTCCGCCAGAAGGTTCGCACGGCGGTGATCTCCGAGGCTCGCCGCCAGGGGTGGCAGCGCGACATCGAGATGTGGCTGGGGGAGTTGGGCCTGCCCTCCGCCCTGCCGGACGGCTTCCCGACCACCGAGGGGTCGATCGTCACCCTGAACGACGACCGCGTGGCACGCCTCGACTCGGACGGCGACTGGGTGGTGCGCCGCGCCGACGGAACCGGGTACGCCGACTACGCGAACAGCTACGACGTGGCAGCGAAGCTGCGCGCCGTGATCTACACCGCCAGCTAGTGCCGAAACCCCCTCCGGGGGGTCGGGTAGGGGTGGCTCCCCTGCTCCTGATGATGGCAAGCCACCCCCTGACGCGAGGAGAGAACTCCACCATGACTGCGACCATCGACACCGCCACCGCTGCTCCGGTCACCACCGTCGAGCGCGGCAAGAAGTACCGCGTGATCGGCGACACCAGCTTCCACGGGTTCGCCACCGGCACCATCGTGACCGGCCTGGAGGCGAACGGCGGCGGCCTGTTCCTGGCGACCTCCCGCGACGACTGGGAGGGCCTCACTGCCGCAGACCACAGCGTCATGGGAGGGGTGGCCTACGTCCGGCCCCGCGACCTGGAACTGGTGGTCGAGGACGCCCCCGCGCCTCGCCGCGACGTCCCCGCGACCGAGCTGGTGCCGGGGAAGAAGTACCGCGTGATCGGTGACCGCAGCTACCACCGCTTCGAGAACGGAACCGTGCTGACCGCCACGAACGTCGAGCACGGCTTCGCCGGGGGCAAGCGCCTGCTGACCACCCGCGCCGACTGGCAGGCGGTGACCCGCGACGACCATCGGGGCGGCGAGACGATGTGGGTGTTCCCCGGTGACGTGACCGAGGAGGCCCCCTCGCTTGCCTCCCTGGAGGCCCGGCGCCGCCTGGCCGAGTCGAAGCTGGCCGAGTTCAAGGAGCAGATCCGCGAACGGGTCGGGCACTACGCCGAGGACCGCGACTGGTGCGGCCGGGCCGACGAGTGGCTGGAGGAGCTGGGCCTGGAGGCGCTGAACCGCAAGAAGTCCTACACGGTCGAGGTGGCGGTGACTGCCTACGTCACGGTGGAGATCGAGGAGGCCACGGACGAGGAGGACGCCCGCCAGCAGGCTTACGACGAGCTGGTCGGATCGGTGGACTTCGGTCGCACCAAGTACCTGAGCGTCCACCCGGACTACGAGATCACCGACGTGGAGGAGAACGACTGACGCACTGCCGAAACCCCCGCGAGGGGGTCGGGTGACGGGTGGCCCCCGCGCCCCTGATGAGGCAAGCCAACGACGTGACGGAGGTTCCTGATGGGTGCGATGGCGGAGCTGGAGATGCGGCGGCGCGAGGTGGCGGTCCTGGGCGCCGTCGAGGAGTTGGCCGACGTGTTCGCCGACATGGTGGCCCTGCACGTCGGCGAGAAGCTGACCTGCCACGAGGCGAACGCGCTGGCCCGGGTGTTCAAGGAGGCCGGGCGCCCCGAGGTGGCCGCGCAGTGGATCTCCGGGCACGCCCTGGGCGACGAGGACCCGGACGTGGTGGAGACGGCGGACGAGCACGCCCACCTGGCGGACGAGGACGCCGCCCTGAACTACGTGAGGGACGAGCTGTGATCCCCGACTGGGATGAACTGCTGGACCTGCTGGACGAACTGGAGGGGGGGCGATGACGAGGGCGGAACTGGCCGAGAAGGTGCGCGAGGTCGGGGAGCGCGAGGCGAGGCGCGTCGAGGCGCACAAGAGGCTGGCCGACAGCCTGGAGTTCGACGCCTGGGACGCCCGAGTGGACCTCTACATGGCCTCGGGCGATGACCTGAGCGCGCTGCTGGAGATCGTCACTGACTACCTGGAGGAGGAGCGATGACAGAGGCCGTGGCCCCCGCGTCGAGGGGCGAGCTGGACGAGGACGTGCACGCGCTGATCGAGGCCCTGCGCAAGCGGGCCGAGCGCATGGACGAGCGCAAGGAGGCGGACCTGGAGTCCGAGGATCGCTGCGCCTGCGAGGAGTGCGCCTACGAGGAGAGCGAGCGGGACGGGTACGCCGCTGCACTGCGGGACGTGGCTTCCGAGCTGGAGGCGGTGCTCGGGTGGCACACGTCGAGCGGTGACTGACGCAAGCCGAAACGCCCGGGAGGGCGTCGGGTCGGGTGGCTCCCGGCCCCTGATGAGGCAGCCGCGAGGAGAGGAGCACGACATGGGCATGAGCAGGGCGAGAGGGGTTGCGGTGCTGATCGGCGCACCGATGGCAGTGGTGGCCGGGGCAATGGCCTTGGTGGCGCAGCCGCAGGACGTGGACAGGGCGCACCGCGAGGTGGTGGAGCAGCGCCTCCAGGAGTCGGCCGGCGACCAGCCGGGGGCGCTGGTGAGCCCCTACGCCGGGGCCACGGTCACGCCGGACATCGTGTCGGTGAGCACTGAGGTGCCCGCCGAGCCGGCCCCCGTGGTGACGGCCAGCGAGACGCCCGAGCCGACCGCGACCGAGGCCCCGACGCAAACCCCGGCGCCCGTGGTGACGCGCGGCACCCGCGACGTGGCTGACCCGCCCGTGGTGGTGACCGAACCGACGCCCACCGCAACGCCCGAGCCCGAGGTCATCATGGAGGACGACCCTCGCTGGGACTGCCGGACGATGGGGAACCTGATCTGTGGGGCCAACGTCTACGCCGCCAACGGTGAGGTCGTGGTCTACCTCATCACCTTCGAGAACGGCCAGCCGGTCGCCGTCGAACCGCGCGGCTGGTAGTCGCAAGCCGAAACCCCTGCGGGGGTCGGCCGGGGTGGCTCCCTGGTCCTGACGAGGCAGCCGAGAGCAGAGGGGGAACTCATGGAGCACGGGGAGGGCGAATCGCAGGAGGCGCAGCAGGAGGCGCAGCGGCGCCACGAGCAGGAGCAGGCGCGCAGGGAGAAGCGGCGACCGCCGAGGCCCCTGACCCAGGAGGACGTCGACCGGATTTGGCGTGACTAGGCCGAGCCGAAACCCCTGCGGGGGTCGGCCGGGGTGGCTCCCCGGTCCTGATGAGGCAGCCGACAGAGAGGAGCGGGGGGGATGGACGCGATGACGAAACAGGGGCGGCTGGCACGCCTGCTCCTCCAGGTGCAGTTGCTCGCCGCAGGGACGGTGATCCTGCTGCTGACGCCGCGCGACGACATGGACGGGGGGCGATGGTGATGAGCGAGCCGAGAGTCTGGATCGGCTGCCTGGCCTGCTACAACGAGGGCCGCCTGGTCGGCCAGTGGTACGCGGCTGAGGGCGCCGCGAGCGTGACGATCCAGGACGTGCACAGCACATTTCCCCGCCCGCTCCCGGCCGAGCACGAGGAGCTGTGGTGCATGGACGGCGACGACTTCGACGGCCTGATGGAGGGGGAATGCTCGCCGGCCCACGCGCAGAAGATGGCCGAGGCGCACCGATACCTCGCTGAGGAGCGACGCCTCGACGTCCGCCTGGTGGTGCAGTACGCCCAGCACGTCGGGCTGAGCCTGCTGGACGACGACCTGGCGGACCAGTTCGAGGAGCACTGGCGCGGCGAGCACGACAGCCTGACCGGGTACGCCGAGGACTTCCTGGAGGACACCGGCCTGCTGGCCCAGGTGCCCGAGGGGCTGCGCTACTACATCGACTTCGAGAAGTACGCCCGAGACATGGAACTGGGCGGTGACGTCTGGACCATCGAGGCCGGCGGCGCCGTGCACGTCTTCACGAACTGAGAGGAGGGGGCATGCCCGCCATCAAGACGGACGCCCGCACGGAGAACTGGGTGGTGGCCTTCTCGCACGGCGGCGAGGTGCAGCACGCACGGGTCGCCGTGATCGAGGGCTACACCACGCTGGCCGACGTTCCGAAGATCATCGCCATCCCGCGAGGGGTGGACCCCGAGGACATCCAACTGCACGCCCTGGCGCTGGAGAGCGTCGACAACGACCGCTGACGAGAGGACTCGCTGACTACATGGACACCCTGGAGCTGGACTTCGACATGCTCGACGCCGAGCTGGAGGTCGAGCGGTTCATCGCCGACATGGAGCTGGAGCTGGAGGTGAAGCGCCTCACGCGGGACCTGGTGTGAGCAAGGGAGTCAACTGGTCGGGCTGGTGCCTGCCAGGGATGGACTGTTCGGGGTGCCGGTACGCCCCGTGCGAGCACGAGTGCCACAAGCCGAAGGAGGAGGGCGAGTGACGGCCCTGGTGGGGTTCAGCGGGTACGCCCGCAGCGGCAAGAACACGGCGGCCGAGGCGCTGGTGTCTCAGGGGTACAGGCTGGCGGCCTACGCCGACAAGCTGCGCGAGGCCGCGCTGACCCTGAATCCGGTGGTCGGGGCGGAGACGCAGTACATCCGGGAGATGCGCGACTGCCACGAGGACTACGAGTGGGAGGAGGAGGTGCGCCTGGCCGAGGTCGTGGCGGCGAACGGCTGGGAGGGGGCCAAGGAGGAGTACCCCGAGGTGCGGCGCATCCTCCAGCGGCTCGGCACGGACGTCGGGCGCCGGCTGTTCGGCGAGAACGTGTGGGTCGACGCCCTGATGGGTGACCTGCCCGGCGACAGGGTGGCGATCACCGACGTGCGCTTCCCGAACGAGGCGGACGCCATCCGGGAGCGCGACGGCCTGGTGATCCGGGTGAACCGCCCCGGCGTCGGGCCGGCCGTGAGCGAGGACGGCGGGGTGCACGAAAGCGAGACGGCCCTCGACGGGTACGACTTCGACCTGGTGGTGGACAACGTGGGCTCCACCACCATGCTCCAGCAGGTCGTCCGCGACCTGGTTGTGGGGTGTCTGTGACTGTGTTAGCGTGCGAGTGTGAGCAGGGCGATGGAAAGGGGAACTGACGAGATGGGGACCATGACGTTCGAGAGCCTGGTGGACACGATCAACGACGCGATCCGTGAGCTGGCCCAGGGGTTGACCCAGGAGGGCGACCGCGTGGTGGTGCGCCGAGCACTGACCTCGCCCCTGACGGAGGGGCTGGCCGGGGAGGTGGTCCGCACGGGCGGCACGGTGAGGTTCTACGGCGAGGTGCACCCCTACACGGTGCGTCTGGACACCGGGGCCTACGTCTACGCCGCCGAGGTGGAGCCGGAGGCGCTGCCCGACGAGGCCCCCGCGCCCCGGTTCGAGGTGGGGGCCTACGTGGGTGACGGGGGGGCGCTGGAGTCCCTGCCGGTCGGCACCCTGATCCGCCTGCTGCGGGAGCGGTCGACGGGGACGCCCGACCCGCACGACCTGCGCCTGAAGACGGGACTCAACAAGTGGGTGAGCGCCCGCACTGGGACCGTGGCCGGCTTCACCCGCGAGGCGGTCGACATCCACGGCGCACTGGTCGAGTACCTGCCGCCCACCGCCTGACGCCAGGCAGCCCGCCCTCTCAGGAGAGCAGCCCGTTCGAGCCGGGCGCGCGGCACGCAAGCATCCCCGACGCTCTGGAGAGGAGCACGTTGAGCATCGCCGACATCGACGCCGAGCTGTCCACCCTGGTGCAGCGCAAGCACCGCACCACGCTGCGGGCGGCGCGCGAGGACATCGAGGGCCGGATCGCTGAGCTGATCGACCGACGCCTGGAGGTGGCCGCCTGAACGTCACCGTCTACAGTCAGCCCGCTTGCCAGCCCTGTCGCGCCACCAAGCGACTGCTAGAGGCCGAGGGCATCCCGTTCGTTGAGGTGGACACGTCCACCGACCCGGACGTGGCGGCGGCGCTGATCGCCCTGGGGCACACGACGAGCCCCGTGGTCACAGTCACCGACGGCGAGTCGGTGCAGGACCAGAGGTGGGAGGGGTTCCGCCCCGACCGCATCCGCGCACTGAAGGCATGAGGAGGACGTTCGAGTGGCAATGGTGAGCCGAGTGGGCGCAGGCACCGCAACACTGGAGGGCCGCGTGCTGCTGGACCTGAGCGACACCGAGGCGTCGGCGGTCTTCGAGCTGCTGCACCGCGTGCAGGGCAGCGCGGGTGGGCCGCGCGGGGCGCTCGACCGAGTGCGCCGCAGCCTGGCCGGCGCCGGCATCGCCCGCCCGCCCGTGGTGACCGTCGGGTCGGTGACGATGCACCCCGTGGAGGTCTGACCTGGCGATCAGTCCGACGAAGAAGCAGATCAAGGCGCTGGCCGAGGTCCTGGACGGGGAGTACGAGTCCGTCGAGGACGCCGCCGCCGCCGCGATGACGAAGGCGTGGGAGCTGTACGAGGAGCGCGGCCAGTACACGGTGGTGGGGCAGATGTACTACTCGCCCGAGCACCGCTGGCTGGACCCGGCCGACGCGCAGGCGGCGAAGGTGGCCCTCGGCCGCTACGCCACCGAGGGGCAGGCCCGCAAGGATGCCGAGTCCCTGGTGATCGGGGGCGCCACGGGGGAGGAGTTCCGCACCTGGGTGCTGCCCGTCTGGAACGGCACGCCGGCCACGTACTTCGCCCACCGCCTCCAGGAGCGCAAGCGCCAGGCCATGAAGGCGAACGGCCCGGCCGAGGAGGCCGAGCTGGAGCGGCGCATCCAGTGGTTCAAGGACCACCCGGATGCGCTGCACTACCGCCCGGATGGCCCCGCTCGGTGTGACTGTGATTCTTACACAGCGTAAGCACATCTTGCGGATGTGTTGCATTGGATCGATCCGGATTCAGGTTGCACACTCTCGGTAGTTGTGCGTTGTAGCCTAAATGGCCGAGCAGCGACCTCCCCTCGGCGCTGGGTGCGCCATCATCCTCACGCCCGAGGGGAGGTCACATGGGCAAGCACACTTTCAAGGCAATGGCAAGTGGGGGGTAGCTCGTGTTTGACGGTGACCGGCTGGCGCTTGGGGTCCGGGATCTGCGTCGGCTGCTGGGGCAGTGCACCCCGCCGAAGTGGATCGACGCCAGCCACCTCGGTCTCCGAATCCGCCTGGACGTCGACCGCTCCGAGTTCTGGATGGAGGCCCACTGGGACGCCCAGCACGCGCTGATCGTCCTGGCGCTGGACATGCTGCTCGCGTGGGGCTATGAGCTGTTATCCCAGGAGGAGGACGGCGGGACCCTGACGGAGGACGCCTGGGTCCGCATCCACCTCACGCCCATCATCCCCACCTGCAACTACGCCCACTGCGAGGCCGAGCACACCGCAGCAGACCATGTTCCCGACGACCCGATGGAGGTGTCTTGACGACCCTGCTCAGACCGAGCGGCATGACCCCGGCGCAGGCCGAGGTGCAGTCGCAGGTGCTGGAGATCCCCCGCAGCAACGGCCGGCCGCTGGTGGTGCCCAAGGAGGGGGGCAAGCCCACAGCACTCACCCGCGTGACCACCTTCGTTGACGCGCTGGAGGACAAGAGCAGCCTGGCGAAGTGGTACAAGCGCATGGTCATGGTGGGGGCGGCCAAGGAGCCGCGCCTGTTGAACCGGGTGATGGAGCTGCTCGGCGACCTGACGGGCAACCGCGACGAGCTGAATGCCCTGGCGGAGCGGCTCATGCAGATCAGCGGCGCGAACGACAAGCGCGAGGACGGCACGCGCCTGCACCTGCTCAGCGAGTACATCGACCGAGGCGAGGCGCTGCCGGCCGACATCACCGAGCAGGACCGGGCCGACATGCTGGCCTACCAGATGGCGACGATCGACTTCGACGTCCTGGCGGTCGAGCAGTCCTGCGTGAACGCGGAGCTGTCCACCCAGGGCACCACCGACCGCATCCTGTGGTATGGCGGGCTCGACCCGGACGGGGAGCCTGCGGGCAACCTCATCGGCGACCTGAAGACGGGGACCGTGGACTACGGCGCCCTGAAGATGGCGATGCAGCTCGCCGTCTACTCGCGCAGCGAGAAGTACGACTGGCGCATGTTCCCGGTGGACACTTCCGACAAGAGGGAGTTCGCGGCCTGGAAGAAGCGCGAGGTGCCGGCCGAGGAGGCGGCCAAGGCGTACTCGCCGCTGCCGCCGGTCAACCAGAACTGGGGCGTCATCATCAACCTGCCCGCTGGCTCGGGGGAGTGCACCGTCTACTGGGTGGACCTGAAGATCGGCTACGAGAGCGCGCAGCTCGCCCAGCGGGTGCGCGTGGCCCGCAACCTCGGGCGTCGGGCTCTGCGCCCCTTCGCCCTGGCTGCTTGACCGGAGTGTGTAAGTGTGATAGACTACGCCCGGCGTGGTCAGAGAGACTGGAGGAACACACAGAATGACGGCTGAGGCGTGGAGCGGACCCGAGCGGGGCGTGAGCGTGACAGTGAAGTACGGCAAGGGGTACGACGACTCGTGGGCGGTCTTCAAGGGCTCCCCGGAGGCCGTCCGGGAGGACATCGTGTCCTACTTCGGGATGGACCGTGAGAGTGTAAGCGAGCTGACGCTCCACGAGATCACCCTGGAGGCGACGCGCACCGCCCACGCTGGCGGCACCGCGCAGCGGGTGCTCGGCGGCCGGGTGCTCCCGCCGTCCACCCCGGACCCGCGCAGCAGCGCCCCGGCGGCCAAGCCCAGCGGCGACCCGTGGGCTGGCGTGGGTGGCGGCCAGGGCGCTGCGCCTGCGGCGCCTGCGGCACCTGCGGCGCCGGCTGCGGACGAGCCGAGCCCCAAGGAGGCGATGCTCGCCCTGATCGAGCAGCAGGAGTCGGTGGATGCACTGAAGCGCCTGTACGCCGAGCAGCAGGGCACCGGCATCTTCGGGGACGACGAGATCATGGCCGCCTGGAAGGCGAGGGGGCGCACGCTGAAGGCGGCCGGCTGAGCGCATGACCCAGTGTGACAGTGTAAGCGAGAGGGAGGGCATGACGAAGACCACCTACCGGGTGCACCTGACGAACGCCGTCTCGACGGTGATCGAGGTCGAGGCATACGACGAGGAGCAGGCGCGGGACCTGGCGTTCAACTCCGACCGCTCGCTGAGCCTGATGTTCCTGGACCACCACTACCCCGACGAGGGGGACTGGGAGGTCGCCGAGGTCGAGGCGATCGGCGTGGGGGAGGACGAGGGCTGATGCTCGGACTCCTGGAGCGCCGGCCCGACCTGCCGCCCTCCTTCGAGGAGCAGTTCAACGCCGCCGCCGCCACCGCAGAGGCCGCAGAGCGCGCCTGCGCCGCCGCCTTGGCCGACCTGGACCTGTCCACCGAGCAGATGTTCTCGATCCGCATGGCGGTGCAGCGCGACATCGAGCGCCTGGACGAGCTGGAGAGGGCCACCAGCGAGGCGTTCATCGACTACCAGGAGCGGGCCAGCAAGATGCGCGCCGCTCTCGGACTGTAGCGCCTGGGCCTCGCCCGGCGTACCTAGTACCGGAACCAGCCACCACGGCTACAACCACACCCCTGACTGAACGGAGCTTCATCTTCATGTTCGCCAAGGCCAGCGACTTCACCGGCGGCGCGTTCTTCAAGCCGGCCGACCACATGAACGACCTCGCCCTGCTGATCGAGCCCAAGCGTATCGAGAAGGGCGTGCCGAACACCTACCAGGGCCAGACCCGCATCCGCGACGAGGTGTACGCCGACATCGCGGTGTTCGCCACCTCCGAGTCGCTCGACAAGGGCGAGCCGACCGAGACGCTGAAGAACGCCAAGGTCGTCCACGGGATGCTCACCTCCACGCTGGAGCAGGCGATGGGGCAGGCGATGGTCAGCATCGTCCGCAAGATCCCCACCAAGGGCGGCAGCGGCTACGTCTTCCGCGACACCGACGCCAGCACCGAGGCCAAGGTCGCCGACTACTACACCAAGCGCGAGGCCGCGATCGGCGAGGCGATGGAGAGCGTGCCGGACTTCGACTGAGTGAACCGGGGGCGGGCGGAACCTCGTGGAACCGCCCGCCCCCTCACCCCCGGCCCACCAAGCGAGAGGAGAACACAGTGCTGACGCCGGGACGTTCACTGGCACTGCACGCAGAGAGCGGACGGGAACTCCCGCGCGTCGAGGCGTTCAGCGGCCTGTACGCACGAGGCGTTCGGCCCCGCCACGGCGAGGTCATCATGGTGGCCGGCCGGTCGGGCACGCAGAAGTCGGGCTTCGCCCTGTTCTGGGCGGCGCAGATGAACCTGCCCACCCTGTACTTCTCGGCCGACATGAGCGCGTTCACCGCCTCCAGTCGCCTCGCGTCCATGTTCACGGGCGAAACGACGGAGCAGGTCGAGGCCGGCATGGCGAGCGGGGATCGTGACCGCTACCTGGAGGCCCTGGCCGACAGCAAGCTGACCTTCGCCTTCGGGTCGCTGTCGTGGGAGCGCGTTGACGAGGAGATGGCTGCCTACGTCGAGCTGCACAACGCCTACCCCGAGGTGATCGTCTTCGACAACCTCATGGACTTCGAGGGCGCCGAGTCCGACTACACCGAGCAGATGGCCGTGATGCAGGGGGCCACTGACCTGTCGCGGTACACCGGAGCGACGGTCATCATCCTCCACCACGCCAGCGACAAGAGCTGGGACGCCAGGACCGACCCGTGGTCGCCACCCTCGCGCGACCAGGTGAAGGGCGGCCTGTCGGAGAAGCCCGAGCTGTCCCTGAGCGTGGCGCTGGACCCGCACACGCTGGAGTACCGCGTCGCCTGCATCAAGCAGCGCATGGGGCCGTCCGACCCGACGGCGAACACCTACGCCCTCATGTACTGCCAGCCCGACAAGACCAGGTTTTCGGCCACGCGGCCGACGTCCTGACCCCCGACGAGTAAGGAGCTTCTGAGTGAGCAGCGGCATCATCGAGCTGGACTTCGAGACGGTCGAGTACGACGAGACGGTCCAGATCGCCGAGTGGGCCTACCGCAACGCCGAGACGCGCGCAGCGGCCTTGCAGTACCTGGAGGGCCAGGTTCACCGCAAGCTGGGGTTCCGGCCCGAGCTGGAGATCCGCATGTCGATCGTCCGCGACGACGAGGGCATCATCGTGGCCCGCCAGTTCAGCGCCAAGGGTTCGGTGCGACGCCCGAAGGCGCACGGCGAGTGGCTGGACTACCTCCTCAGCAGGGCGCGCGTCCAGGGCGTGATCCTCTGAGCCGCGTCGAGCCCGGCCAGGTCTGGGAGGACGCCCTGCCGGGGCGCGAGGGCCTGACGGTCCAGATCCTCCAGACCTCGCTGGACGGGGAAAACCCGATGGCCCGGGTCAAGGTGCTGACGAACCGCACCGAGGTGCAGCAACTTCTGGACGACGAGGGCGTGCTGTTCAAGCCGGCCGACCTGCGGGGCAGCTACTCCGCCATCCAGCTCCGCTTCTTCGGAGCGCCGAACGGGTACCGACTGCTGAGGGAGGCCGCGTGAGGGTCCTGGGGCTCGACCTGAGCCTGACGAGCACTGGCCTGGCCGAGGTGTCCGGCGGCGAGGTGACGGGCAACTGGCGCATCCGCTCGCAGGGCCGGCGCGAGGCCACCCTGGAGGAGCGCGACGAGCGGATCAGCTCCGTGGTCCAGCAGGTGCACGAGATCGTCAACGACGTGGACCACGACCTGTTCGTGGTGGAGAACCCCAGCTACGGCTCGCAGGTCGGCTCCCAGCACGACCGCAGCGGCCTGTGGTGGCTGGTGGTGGACATGCTGCTGGCCTTCGGTCGCGTCGCCACCGTCCCGCCGAACACCCGGGCGCTGTACGCCGCCGGCCGGGGCAACGCGGGCAAGGAGGAGGTGTTCAACGCCGCCGTGTCGAACATCCCCGGCGAGGAGGTGGTGGAGATCGCCAGGCTCGGCTGGCGCCAGGGCAACGACCTCGCCGACGCGCTGGTGCTCGCCGCGATGGGGGCTCGCCGGCTGGGCGAGCCAGTCCTGGGGGAGCGGACGCACGCACGCACCGACGAGGCGCTGGAGGGGGCTGCATGGCCGAGCTGATCGAACTGCTGAAGCCCGTGGCCGCAGCCATCGTGACCGGGGTGCTGATCGGGCTTCTGCTGGCGGCCCTGGTGGGGCGCCCGTGAGCGCCGAGCTGACCGACGAGGTGCGGGCCTACCGCGACTTCGTGACCGACGACGAGGCCGACCCGCTGGTGATCGAGGTGATGGAGGAGTTCTACGAGGTGACCCATGACTGAGAAGCCCGAGCTGCGCGACGTCCTGGAGCACCTGGGCGTGACGCTGAAGGGCAGGGACAAGCAGATGGTCGCCTGCCCGTTGCACGGGGATCGCACGCCGTCCTGCTCCGTGGACCTGCACAAGAACCTCTGGAGCTGCCACTCCTGCCTCCACGGAGGCGACAGCTATCAGCTCTTGATGGACAAGCTCGGCCTGACCTTCCCGCAGGCGAAGAACTACGCCAAGGAGAACCGCCTGGGGGCGGTCGAGGTCGGTGGACAGGAGGAGGTCACCGGCAGCGCCTACGGGGCTCGCAGGCGCAAGGCCGGAGCCGGCAAGAGCAAGACGGGGGGCGGCTACACGCCCTCCTGGCGACGCTGAGAGGAGAGAAGCACTGAGCGAGGATCGTGAGCCCCTGCGGCCACTGAGTGAGTCGCAGATGGAGGCGCTGGAGGAGGCCGTCAGCGACTACGAGAGCAGCGTGACCGCCCAGGCCGCCCAGTACCTCCACGGGCGCGGAATCGACCGCGAGACGGCCGTGCGCGCCCGCCTGGGGGTGGTTGTGGACCCGCACCCCGGTCACAGCCGGTTCGCGGGGTGGCTGGCGATCCCGTACCTCGACAAGGACGGCCGCCCGCTGACCATCCGGTTCCGCTGCCTCGCGCAGCACAACTGCCGCGACTTCGGGCACGGCAAGTACGCCACCCTGACCGACGACAACCCCCGGATGTTCAACGTGGGCGCCATCTGGCGGGCCGGCGACGACATCCACGTCACCGAGGGCGAGCTGGACGCCCTGGTGCTGGAGAAGATCGGCCTGCACGCCGTGGCGGTGCCCGGGGTCAACCTCTGGCAGAAGCACCACCGCCGGATGCTCGCCGGGTTCTCCCGCATCTGGGTTTGGGGCGACCCGGACGACGCGGGCGCCACCTTCAACGCTCGGGTGACCAAGGCGCTGCGCCAGGCCAAGGCCGTGCGTCTCCAGGACGGCGACGTGACGGACAACTACCTCGCGGGCGGAGCTGACCGCCTGTACGCCTACATCGGACAGGAGATGACCAAGTGAGCACCCCCTTCGACGCGGTTCTCGCGCAGATCAGGGCCGAGCGTGACTACCAGGACCGCGTGTACGGCGAGCAGCATCTGCCGGACGGCGCCGGGACGGCGCACCGGCAGTGGCAGGCCAGCAACAGCAAGGTGCAGCGCAACATCGCCATCGGGCGCGACGAGCTGACGTGGACGCACCTGCTGGAGGAGCGCACCGACCGCGCACTGGCCTCCACGACCGACGACATGCTGTTCGACCGGCTCGTTAAGGTGGCGGCGGTGTCGATCGCCTGGGCCGAGGATCTGCTGAGCCGCGAGCGGTCGGGGGTGACGGCGTGAACCGTGCCGACATCAACAACCGCTTCGACTACCACCGCCCGACGCCCGAGCTGGCGCAGACGCACCAGCGGGTGCGCGACCGCGCGAAGGCGTTGGCCGAGTCGCTGGACCTGTTGCTGCCCGAGGGCAGGGAGAAGGCCCTGGCGATCACCAAGCTGGAGGAGGCGATGTTCTGGAGCAACGCAGCCATCGCGCGACAGGGGGAGCCGTCTTGACCACCACACAGGAGGCCCGGGGCGCCCCGGAGGCGGCCCAGGAGGCCGCCACCCTTCCCGGGACACCCCCGCAGAAGCTCCAGGCCGCCTGGCGGGCACTGAGCCCCGAGCGGCAGGCCGCGTTGCTGCCCCACCTGCTCGGCGGCACGCCGGCCACGCGCATCGAGACGTGGCTGGAGCGCGCAGGGCACCGCGTGAGCGCCACGCGGCTGAAGGACTACCGCCGCAGCCTGCGGCAGGACGGAGCTATCGACAGGTGACCGACCCGCTACTGGAGGAGATGCTGGCGACGCCCGTGGGGCCGGCCGTGCCGGCTCGCGGGGCCGGCCAGGTCAAGGACTACACCCGCAAGCTGGAGCAGAACGGGGACACCCTCGTCGCCGAGCTGCGCGAGCCCGAGGGCGTCATCACCGAGGGCCGCGCGCTGGAGTACCTGGCGCAGGAGGGCCAGGATGCCTCGCTGTGGGAGGTCAGCGGGTTCACGAAGACCCAGTACGGCCCCATCGACAACCCGATGGAGTCCGTGCGGTTCACCTTCAAGCGCCGTGGCTCGGCCGGGGGCGACGAGCGGCCGGATCTCTCCGAGGTCATCGACCGGGTGATGGCGCAGCCGCCTGTGCAAGTGTCGGAGACTGGCGACTACGGGTTCCTGGTGCTGCTGGGGGACATGCAGTTCGGCAAGATCGACGGCGACGGCGTGGAGGGCACGCTGCGGCGCACGATCGGCTGCCTGGACAAGGCCGTGGAGCTGCTGGACATCTACCGGCACCGCTTCGACATCGGCCACGTCCACATCGCCTGGCTCGGGGACCACATCGAGGGTTTCGTGAGCCAGGGGGGAGCGAACGTGTGGCGCACCCCGCTCACGCTGAACGAGCAGATCCGCCTGACTCGCCGGACGATGCTCCACGCGCTGACCAGTTTCTCCCCGGTGGCTGAGCGGCTGACGATGGTGGCGGTGCCGGGCAATCACGGCGAGGCCGTGCGCTTCAGCGGCAAGGGCATCACGCGCTACGACGACAGCCACGACACTGAGTCCCTGATCGCCGTCGCTGACGCCGCAGCCCTCAACCCCGAGGCTTTCGGGCACGTCGAGTTCTTCGTGCCCGAGACGGACGAGCTGACGGTGGCTACCGAGGTGGCCGGCACGGTCATCGCCCATGCTCACGGCCACGCCTGGCGGCCGGGCCGGCACTTCGACTGGTGGCAGGGGCAGGCGTTCGAGCCCAGCAGCGCCCTGCATCGGGCGGACCTGCTCGTGGCCGGCCACCTGCACCACGAGTTCGTGGACACCTGGGGGCCGCGCACGTTCATCCAGCCCCCGTCGATGGAATCCGAGTCCACCTGGTTCCGTCACGCGAAGGGAACCACCGGGGCGCCCGGCCTCATCGTCGGCATCACCAAGGACGGGGCGGTGCCCGTCAAGGAGATGGTGAGTGGCTGACCCTGGCGGCGGAACGCCCGCCTCGCAGCATGTGCGAGGCGGGCGCCCCCTCCGGCAGGAGTCAGCGCGGCTGCCAGGCGACGGCAGAGCACGGGTCGTAGTCGGTCTGCGGCAGGTTCGCCCGCCACAGGATGCGGCCGGTGCGCGCGTCAGCGGTCACGCAGTCGCCGGTCATCCCCGACAGCAGGTACTGCTTGCCGTCCGGGGAGTACGTGAAGTCCGACGCCCGGAACCACGTCCGGCGTGCGTCTCGCCCGCTGCGGGCGTCGACCGACCACACGTAGCCGTCCTTCACGTAACCGAGGCGCTTGCCGTCAGGGGAGTAGTCGGGCGCCCGGCCTCCGGGCACCACCAGCTTCGACTCCCCGCCCCTGGCCGGCACGGTGCGGATGCCCTCGATCGTCGCGTAGGCGATCGTCTTGCCGTCCCGGCTCCACGAGGCGTCCCACGACTGCTCATCTCCCGGAGTGAGCGTGCGGATCACCTCTCCGGTCTGCGGCGAGATGACCTGCACCTGGTCGTCGCGCACCACCGCCAGCTCCCTGCCATCCGGCGACCAGGACGTCCCCCCGGACGCCTGGCCGATGGGGCGGGGAGTGAGGCAGCGGTCCACGTCCACGACGAACAGCTCGACCGCGTTGAAGGCGCCGTTCGGCTCCATCGTGGCGGCGTTCAGGGCCAGGTACCGGCCGCTCGGGGAGAACGCCATGTTCCCCCAGTCACCGAGGTTCAGCAGCCAGTGATTGTCGGCCGAGGCGCACGGGGCCTCGATGTGCCAGAAGCCCTGCGTGTAGGCGAGGGCTCCGTTCTTGCCGGGGTGCTGTGCTGCGGCCGGCCCCGCCCCCGCCACCAGCATCGCCGCCGCCGCGCAGGCAGCAGCCATCAACTTCCTCGTCTTCATGGTCCCCCCACGAATCCTTGGGCGGGCCTCAGTACCCGCCCGGTGATCGCACCGTAGCGGATCAACAGCAGATGCACAGGGGCAACCACCCCACAGCGCGAGAGATCGGAGAGCAGAACTTGACCAGCAGCGTCGACTGGAGCGTCCTGGAGATCCCGGGAGTCATGGAGGTGGCCGAGAGCGCGGCTCGCCGCGCATCGGTGGAGTACGAGCTGATGTACGAGTTCGAGGACGCTCAGCAAGAGGCGTACCTGATCCTGGCCGCCATGCCCGACCGGGTGCGCCAGTGCGTGGGAGGGGAGGGGCGGCTCACGCTGGGCACCCTGGCTCACGAGGTGTACCGCGACCTCATCGACAAGGTGAAGCGACCGGCCGCACACAAGGCGCAGGTCATCTCGATTCAGCGCCTCGCCGAGGCCGAGGAGGCGGCGGCCTGATGGCGTACACCCGAGAGATGATCGAGCTGCTGCTGCCGGCCGTGTGGGACCAGGAGTACGCCTACGGCATGGAGATGCCGAACCGGCCGGACCCGGACATGCCGCGCACGCCGAGTGACCCCAAGAAGGGGGGCACTCTGTTCGCCCACCTCGCCGACATCCGGCGGGCCTGGGAGCGAGCGGACCTGACCGACGCCCAGCGCCGGGTGCTGCTGCTCCGCTATGGCCTCGACTGGAAGTGGAGCGAGATCGCCTACAACCAGCGGGCCGACTCCAAGAGTGTCCGCGAGCGTGCCGATCGCGCGCTCACCCGCATCGCGGTGTTCCTCAACGGCCCGGACTGGCTGACTGAGTTCGAGCCGGCCCCCGAGGACGCGCCACTGCTCGCCGCCGCCTGATGCAAGCGAAAGCCCCCCACTGGGCGCCCACGACGGGTGCTTGGTGGGGGGCTTTCTGCGTGCTCGGGCTACTTGTTGTTCTCCAGGGCCTTGCGTTGCGCCTCGACCAGCTTGGCCTGCTCCTCTAGCAGCTTCGCCTCGGCCTTGGAGGTGCGCTTGGCTGCGTCAGCTCGCTTCTGCCGGTCGGTCTCCCAGCGCACCATCCCAAGCGTGCTCACGCTCATCGTCTTTCTAAACAGCCCCATGCTCACGTCCCCCCTGAGTTGTTCGGCTTCTTTGGTTCGTAGTCGTCGGCGGCCTTGGCTCGCGTGGTCTTCTGCGGCGGCACGCGGATGAGGTCGGTGTCGATCCCCTCGCGTGCCGGTACGCGGAAGAAGCCTTGCTCCGTGTCGCCGTCGTAATGGATAACCGCGCCCTGTTCGCGTAACCCCCGCTTGAACGCCTCCAGGCGGTCAGCCTCTGCGGGCTTCAGTTCCACGCCGGCGCGCAAGCGCCCCTCGGCCCGCAGCATCGCTAGTGGGTAAGCCCACCTATGCTCCTCACGGACGTGCCAGGGGATTAGATCGTCATTTCTGTTGATGCGCCGGGGTAAACCGCGCCGGCGTCGGAAGTTCCCAAACAGGGAGGGCACTACCTCGATGTTGTATTTTCGCCAATACTCTTGAACCATCCAATCGTAGGTTCGACCTTCCTCGAACCAACGAACAATCTCCTGCTCGTCTTGTATCTTCCGCGCACCCATGATGCTCCCCTCTGTGGTGTTGTATCGCCCTCCTCCATGCGTCTCCGGCGGCGCACATAGTCAGTTGCTTGACAGTGTGAGTGTGACGCACGAGTATGAGTACCGTCAAGTGTGACAGTGAGAGTAAGGAGTGATTGCGATGGCGACTAGGCAGGTAACTGTGTGCGACGTGTGTGAGTCGTTCGATAGGGATGCGACTCGTTGGGTCGTGCAACAGGCGGGTGGAAGCAAGCTGCCACTCGACCTGTGCGCAGAGCACGCCGCCCCCTTGGAGGCGCTGCTCGGTCACGTCAAGCGCCCACAAGTCGCACCTCGCGCCGCAACGGCGAAGCGGACTGTGGGTCGCAAGACGACAAGGGGCGCGGACGTCGTGTCTATGGAGGACATCGAGAACATGAAGCGAGGCCCCCAGTAGTCAACGAGTCGTAGTGACAACACGCGCGCGACCTGCACGCTGCGTAGTCAACCAGCGCCCATTGACCACAGGGTACCCGGGGGGCGCTTTTCTGGGGAGGGCGTTAGCCACGGAGTGTCACTTGCACTACTCGCTGGCGGACACCGCGCGCAGGTGTCGACGGGGCTCCGCAGGGGTGGGCATGGCTTCCAGATTCGGCCCACTCCTGCGGCGCGGCAGGTCTTGCGGCGCGGGCTCTTGCCCCACCCATGCCGGGGTGTCGGTGCGTTCGTCCAGCGCCACCACCTCACGCCCACCTCGGCCGGGCAGCGTCAGGGTCATCGTCACCTGCTGCTTGATGGGCACGTTCTTGCGCCCCCGGCCACGCGGGTAGAGCCGGACGGTCGCCAGGGCCTTCAGCGCCGATCGCTGCTCGTCAAGCCCGGCGTTGGCGAAGTTCTGCACATGCTCGCTGCGCACCTCGAAGGGGTCGCTGGTCGGAGCCACGGCGTCAGCGATTTGCTCCTCCACCTCGACGAGTTGGGCGCGCAGTGTCCGGGAGGCGGATTCCAGTTGCTCGATCGTGATGTTGCCGTGTGCGAATGACGTGGACAGCGAGTCCAGGCGATCCCTCAGTGTCGACTGCTGCCTCCACAGCGCCTCGGGCGCTTCCCCCGCGCCGGCCGGATGGATGGCGTCGGCGCCCACTGTGGCGATCGTTGCGGCGAAGGCCCAGCGCACGATGGCGTCGGCTTCATCGCGGGGGGTGGAGACGTGGTAGCTCGGGCACTGGTAGATCAGTCGCCCCTTGTACCCAGTGCCCCCGTTGACGGGCTCGCTGCACACCGAGCACCGGGCGATGCTCGTCAGCAGGTTCAGCGGAGCCCGACCGCGCGAGGGGGTCTTCGTGCGAGTCAGTCGAGAGGGGTTGGTCAGCTTGGCGACCAGCAGGGTGTGCGTCTCCTCGGAGAAGACCGGCTCCCACTGGCCCCGGCCGATCACCTCGCCCCGGTAGGTGGCGATGGCTGCGTTGCGGGGGTTGAGCAGGATGCTCCGCACGCCGTTGTGCGTCCAGCCGTCAGCCCCTCGGGAGCTGCGCGGGGTGGACACCCCACTGGCCCGCCAGTCGCGCACGATGGCCCGCAGGGGCTCGCCGTTGAGCACCCGCTCGGCCGCGTCGCGGATCATGTCCGCCTCGCGGGGGATCAGGGTGCCGTCCTTCTCGTAGCCGAAGCCCCGCCAGGCGCTGCGCCAGCGGTAGCCCTCGGCGGCGCGCTGCCGGTTCGCCAGGCGCTGCCGGGCGCCCTTGCGCTCCACCTCCGCGCGAGCCACGGCGGCGAGGATGCGGGCCACCATGCGGCCCACGTCGGTCGTCAGGTCGATGTCCCCGCTCACCGTTGCCACGCCGACGCCCTTGTCCTCGCCGAGGAGGATCAGCTCCTCCAGGTCGAGCATCGAGCGGGTCATGCGGTCGATGTGCCAGGCCAGCACGACGTCGACCCGGCCGGCCTCGATGTGGTCGAGCACCCGCTCCCAGCCGGGGCGCTTGCGCCCGCTGTAGGCGGAGACGGAGATGTCCTCTTCGACGTAGGCGACCTCCCAGCCGCGCAGGTCGGCCAGCTTCTCGCAGTCCTCGCGCTGCCGCTCGTTCGAGCGCCCCTCCCCGGTGTCGTCCCGCGAGATGCGGGTGTAGATCACGGCTCGCTTCTTCCCCCCACTGCTGTGCATGGGCGGCAGTATGCCCCATGAAGGCATACAGCGTTCGCGGTGTTCCCCGGGCTGGCGCAACTGCGCCTGGGGCCGTGAGAGGCCCCCCGGGCCCCTGCCCGATCCCTTGTCCCGAGCGTTCCAGACCCTTGCCGACGATTCGAGGAGAACCGTGCCGAACATCCCTTCCCGCCGTGCCGGGAGCACCGCGTCCCTGCTGGAGCGCTCGCTGCGCAACCTCTCCCGGTCCGGTGACGACCGCGGCGACGTGCCCGGCTGGGTGCTGGTCACCGTCATGACCGCCGGCCTGGTCGTGGGGTTGTGGGCCGTGGCGGGGCCGCGGTTGCAGCAGCTGTTCACGCAGTCGCTGGACGCGGTCCTCGGGCAGTTGTGAGCCGCCCGGCGGTGCGCGGGGACGAGGGGTCCGCGGTGGCGGAGTTCGCCGCGACCGCGGGGGTCCTGGCGCTGCTGTTCGCGGCGGTCCTGCAGCTGGCGGTGGTGCAGCACGTGCGGGCCACCGCGGTGGACTGCGCGGGGGAGGGCGCCCGGTACGGCGCGCTGGCCGGCAGTTCGGCGCAGCTGGGCGTCCAGCGCACCCGGGAGCTGCTGGCGGCGTCGCTGTCGGCGCGCTACGCGCAGGACGTCACCGCCGCGGTCGTGGACGCCGGTGGTGCGCCGGTGATGGAGGTGCGGGTGCGCGCTCCGCTGCCGGTGCTGGGCCTGCTGGGACCCGGGCGGGTTCTGCAGGTGCGCGGTCACGCGGCGCTGGAGGGTCCCGCGTGACGCCCCGCCGGGTGCGCGGCTGCGGTGACGGGGGCAGTGCATCGGTGGAGTTCCTGGCGGTGGGGGTGCTGCTGCTGGTGCCGCTGGCGTACCTGGTGCTGACGCTGGGCCGGGTGCAGGCGGCGACGTTCGCGGCGGAGGCCGGTGCCCGGGAGGCCTCGCGGGTGCTGGCGACGACGAGCGGGGACGGGCGGGCCGAGGTGCGCGCCGAGGCGGCGGTGGCTCTGGCGCTGGGCGACCAGGGTTTCGCGGTGGTGCCGGGTTCGCTGGTGCTGGAGTGCGCGGCGCGGCCGTGCCGCAGCCCGCAGGCGCGGGTGGTGGCGACGGTGCGGGTGGAGGTGGCGCTGCCGCTGGTGCCGGGGTTCGTGCGCGGCGCGGTCCCGGCGGTGGTGCCGGTGCAGGTGCGCCGGGTGGCGGTGGCCGACCGGTTCGCGCCGTCGTGAGGCGCTGCGCGGGCGGGGTGCGGGGCGGGGGCTGCGAGGAGGGGCGCGACGAGGGGCGCATCGCGCTGCTGTCGCTGGGCTTCGCGCTGGTGGCGCTCGTCCTGGTGCTCGTGGTGGTGTCGGCGTCGGCGGTGCACCTGCAGCGCAAGCGGTTGTACGCGCTGGCGGACTCGGCGGCGGCGGACGCGGCGGACGCGCTGGACGAGGAGGCGTACTTCACCACCGGTCCGGCGGCCGGTGCGGTGCCGTTGTCGGACGCGTCGGTGCGGGCGAGCGCGCAGGAGCACGTGCGCGCCGCCGGGGCGGCGCGGCCGGCGGGTCTGCGGGTGGCGGCGGGGACGGGGAGCCCGGACGGGCGCACGGCGGTGGTGGTGCTCAGCGCGGTGGTGGTGCCGCCGTTCGCCGCGCTGGTGCCGGAGCGGTTCGCGGGTGGGGTGGAGCTGCGGGCGTCGAGCCGGGCGGTGGCGCGGCTGGAGGGGGTCGCCGCGGCCGGCGGCTGACACCCTTGCGTTCCGGGGTGGGGCGCGGCAGGCTGCTCCGCAGCGCAAGGCGCTCTGCCGACCGGAGGGGCCGTGGTGGACGAGCCCGTCCTGCGGGTGGCCCCGGCCCTGCCGGCTCCGGCCGACCTGCTGCGGGTGGTGCGCTCGGCGGGGGAGGGGGTTCCCTCGCCGTCGCCGCCCGGTGCGCGCTGCGCCGGCGGGCGGTGTGAGCCCGCGCGCGGCGGCCCCCGGCGCGGCCGTGGAGCTGGACCCCGTCCTCCACGCCGCCACCCACCTGCGCCCGGCCTCCGGCGGCCGCGTCGCCTTCGACGCCTACCGGGCGGCGCTGCGCGCCCTGCTCGACCCGCACCGACCAGGAGGAACCCCGTGAGCGCACCGCCCGCGGTCGAGGTCGACCGCGCCCGCCGCACCTTCGGCGACGTCGTCGCCCTCGACGAGGTCAGCCTGACCGTCCACCCCGGCGAGGCCGTCGGTGTGCTCGGCCCCAACGGGGCGGGCAAGTCCACGCTGCTGTCGCTGCTGGCGGGGCTGCGCCGCCCCAGCAGCGGCACCGTTCGCCTGGCCGGCGGAGACCCGCGCGAGCCCCACGTGCGTGCCCGCCTCGGCGTCACGCCGCAGGCCACCGGCCTGCCGCAGACGCTGAAGGTCGCCGAGGTCGTCGACTTCGTCGCCGGTCACCACCGCGACCCCGTGCCGCGCGAGGAGCTGCTGGAGCGCTTCGACCTGGGCGGCCTGCGCGGCCGCCAGTGCGGCGGGCTGTCCGGCGGCCAGCAGCGCCGCCTGGCCGTCGCGCTCGCGTTCGCCGGCCGTCCCGACGTCGTGCTGCTGGACGAGCCGACGACCGGGCTGGACGTGCCGGCCCGGCACGCCCTGTGGGGTGCGGTGCGCGGTTTCGTCGCCGAGGGCGGCACGCTGCTGCTGACCAGCCACTACCTGGAGGAGGTCGAGGCCCTGGCCCAGCGCGTCCTGGTCGTCGACCGCGGCCGCGTCCTGGCCGAGGGCACCGTGGCCGAGGTGCGCGGGCGCACCGCGCTGCGCCGGGTGCGCTTCAGCGCCCCGGCCGACGCCGTGCCGCAGCAGCTCACCGCCGGCGCCGAGGTCGTCGCCGGCGGCGAGCGGGAGGGGCGCTGGGAGCTTCTGGTGCCCGACGCCGACGCCTTCGTGCGCGCCCTGGTCACCGCGGGCGTCGGCTTCTCGGGCCTGGAGGTCGCGGCGGCCTCGCTGGAGGAGGCGTTCCTCGCCCTCACCGGCGAGGGGGCCGCGCGCGGGGAGGCGGCCGCGTGAGCGCCCCCACCCCCGCTCCCGCCCGCGCCGGCGGTGACCCCGGCGTGCGGCGCCGCCGGCCCGCGGGGGCGTTGCGGCTGACGTGGCTGCACGCCCGCTACCAGGTGGTGGAGACGCTGCGGGTTCCCGTCGTGGTCGTCAGCACCGCCGTCTTCCCCGCGCTCATCCTGGCCGTGTTCGTCGTACCGCAGTCGGGGGCCGCGGGCCCGTTGGCCGACACCGCGGCCGTCGCCCAGCTGGCGGTGTTCTCCGCGATGAGCGTGGCGCTGTTCACCCACGGCGCGGGCATCTCCGAGGACCGGGCCCTGCCGTGGGACACGCACCTGCGCACGCTGCCGGTGGGGGCCGGGCCGCGCTTCGCCGCCCGCGTGCTGATGGGCGCCTTCTTCACCGTCGTCGGCCTGGTGCCGCTGCTGGTGCTGGCGGTGCTGCTGACCGACGCCACGACGACGCCGGTGCGCTTCGCCGCCGGGCTGGGCGGCCTGCTCGTGGCGGGCCTGCCGCTGCTGGCGCTGGGGCTGGCCGTCGGGTACTCCGTGCCGGCGAAGGCGGCGCTGGCCCTGGCGCAGGTGCTGCTGCTGCCGCTGGCCTTCGCGGGCGGGCTGTTCCTGCCCCCGCAGGCGATGCCGGGCTGGCTCGCGTCGATCTCCACCTGGACGCCGACGCGTGCCGGGCGCGACGTCGTCATCGGCGCGGCCACCGGGCTGGACGTGCCCGCGACGGCGCTGCCGGTGCTCCTCGGCTGGACGGTGGTGCTCGGCGCCGTGGCGGTGTGGGCGATCCGCCGCGACGAGGGGCGCCGCTTCCGCTGACCGGTGGCCCCGTGGCCCCGTGCGGCCGTCAGCGCACCTCGGGCCGGGGCGCTCCGGACCGGGCGCGCTTGTGGGCGTAGAGGTCGGCGTCGGCGCGGGCGATCCAGTCGGCGACCCCCTCGCCGGGGACGTGCTCCGCCACCCCGGCGCTCCAGCGCCCCCGCGGGTGGGCGGCGCGCAGGGCGGCGAGGAGCCCGGGGACCTCCCCGGCGCCGGTGTGCGGCAGCAGCACGGCGAACTCGTCGCCGCCCAGGCGGCCGAGGAGGTCCCCGGGGCGCAGCGCCCCGGCCCAGGCGCCGGTGAGCTCGGTCAGGAGGCGGTCGCCGGCCGCGTGCCCGTCGCGGTCGTTGACCGCCTTGAAGTCGTCCAGGTCCAGGACGGCCAGGGACAGGGGTGCGCCCGCGCGGGTGGCGCGCGAGACGGCGGCGTCGGCCTCGGCGAGCCAGGCGCCCCGGGTCAGCGCCCCGGTGAGCAGGTCCTCGTCGGCCCGGGTGCGCAGGCGCAGCACCAGGCTGTTGACGGTCCAGGCCACCGCCGCGGTGGTGGTGCCCATGAAGCCCCACGTCTGGGCGGGGGCGGGTGCCCCGCCGGCCCACAGGGCGGCGGCGAAACCGGTCAGGGCCACGGCCACGTGGGTGCACATCGCCCGCCGGGAGTGGAAGGTGGCGGTGAACAGGGCGATCCAGACGTAGCTGAACGCGGTGACCACCCGCCCGGCCGGGGTGGTGGAGGCCAGGACGCTGACCGAGACGAGGCAGGTGGCCAGGAGCAGCACCGCGTGCGGCAGGGCTCGCGGCAGCCGGTCGGCGCGGGCGTGCAGCACCGCGCCCAGGACCAGGGCCGTGCCGCCCATGGCCGCGGCCATCCGCGTGGGGGCGGTGGGGCTGAAGGGCACGACGGCGGTGGCCAGCGACAGCACCCCGATGCCCAGGACCGCGCGGGCCAGGGTGCGGCCCTCCGCCGCGGGTGCGCGGCGGCGCGTGCGGACGGCGCGTGCCACCCCCGACCACCTCCTGCCGCGTCCCGCGCCCGCCGCGCGGTCCCTCCCCGTACGCATCGGCGCCAGTGGTCCGATCCTCCACGACCCGGGGTGGGCGTCACCCGTCGGGACCAGCGCCCGCGCCGCCGTCCGGCTCCTCGCCGGGTGCGGCGCGCGGTCCCGCCGCCGGCTGGGCGGCCCCGGCGGGCGCACCCGGTGCCCTCCCGCGCGCGTAAGCTCGTGCGCCGTGGCCATCGACTACCCCGCTGAGATCTCCGCCCTCCGCCAGACGTACGCGTCGATCCGGGAGGTGTCGGACCTCGACGCGCTGCGCCGGGAGCTGGCCGAGCTCAACGAGCAGGCCGCCGCCCCCGACCTGTGGGACGACGTCGAGCACGCCCAGGGCGTCACCAGCCGGCTGTCCACGGTGCAGGCGGAGCTGGAGCGCGTGGAGCGGATGGGCTCGCGCATCGACGACCTCGAGGCCCTGGTGGAGCTCGCCGAGTCCGAGGACGACGAGGACTCCCGGGTCGAGGCCGAGCAGGAGCTGGCGGCCGTGCGCAAGCAGCTGGACGAGCTGGAGGTCCGCACGCTGCTGTCCGGCGAGTACGACGGCCGCGAGGCGCTGGTGACGATCCGCTCCGAGGCCGGTGGCGTGGACGCCGCCGACTTCGCGGAGATGCTCATGCGCATGTACCTGCGCTGGGCGGAGCGCAAGGGCTACAAGAGCGAGGTCTACGACACCTCCTACGCGGAGGAGGCGGGCATCAAGTCCGCCACGTTCAAGGTGGCGGCCCCCTACGCCTACGGCACGCTGAGCGTGGAGCAGGGCACCCACCGCCTGGTGCGCATCTCCCCGTTCGACAACCAGGGCCGGCGCCAGACGTCCTTCGCGGGCGTGGAGGTCCTGCCGGTGGTGGCGGAGACCGACCACATCGACGTCCCCGAGAACGACGTGCGCGTGGACGTGTACCGCTCCTCGGGCCCCGGCGGGCAGTCGGTCAACACGACCGACTCCGCGGTGCGCCTGACGCACATCCCCACCGGCATCGTCGTGACCTGCCAGAACGAGAAGTCGCAGCTGCAGAACAAGGCGGCCGCGATGCGCGTGCTGCAGGCCAAGCTGCTGGAGAAGGCCCGCCAGGACCGCCAGGCCGAGCTGGACGCCCTCAAGGGTGACGACTCCGGCTCCTGGGGCAACCAGATGCGCTCCTACGTGCTGCACCCGTACCAGATGGTCAAGGACCTGCGCACCAACTACGAGGTGGGCAACACCTCGGCCGTCTTCGACGGGGAGATCGACGCCTTCCTGGAGTCCGGCATCCGCTGGCGCCGGCAGGGCGAGCGCGCCGCGGACTGAGCCCCTCGGGGTGCTCCCGGTGCTGCTCCCGCCCGGCCCGGGCGCGGGTGCGGCCCACCCGGGCGGGGGACGGCGCTGACCCGCGGTGCCCGCACGTAGAGTGGTCGGCGGCCGGAGCACCCGAGCACCTCCCGTCCCCGAGACCGGCCGCCCCACGAGTGATCACCTTCGAGCACGTCAGCAAGCTCTACGGCGAGGGGCACCGCCCCGCGCTCGCCGAGGTGACCCTGCAGATCGACAAGGGCGACTTCGTCTTCCTCGTCGGCCCCTCCGGGTCGGGCAAGTCCACCTTCCTGCGGCTGGTGCTGAAGGAGGAGAAGGCGTCCACGGGCACCGTTCAGGTCGCCGGGCGCGACGTGGGCCGGCTGCGCAGCTGGAAGGTGCCGGCGCTGCGCCGCCAGATCGGGGTGGTGTTCCAGGACTTCCGACTGCTGACCGACAAGTCCGTCTTCGAGAACGTCGCCTTCGCGCTGCAGGTGCTGGGCAAGCCGCGGCACGTCATCGCCCAGTCGGTGCCGGAGACGCTGGCGCTGGTGGGTCTGCAGGGCAAGGAGAAGCGCCGGCCGCACGAGCTGTCCGGCGGTGAGCAGCAGCGGGTGGCGATCGCCCGCGCGTTCGTCAACCGGCCGTCGATCCTGCTGGCCGACGAGCCGACCGGCAACCTCGACCCGGAGACCAGCGTGGGCATCATGAAGCTGCTGGACCGCATCAACCGCACGGGGACCACCATCGTCATGGCGACGCACGACGACGACATCGTCGACCAGATGCGCAAGCGCGTCGTGGAGCTGCGCGACGGCCGCGTCGTGCGCGACGAGGACCGCGGCGTGTACGGGTCGGCCCGCTGATGCGCCTCGGCTTCGTCCTGCGGGAGATGGGTGCCGGCCTGCGCCGCAACCTGTCCATGACGCTGTCGGTCGTGCTGGTGACGATGGTGTCGCTGTTCTTCCTCGGGCTGGGCCTGCTGGTCCAGCAGCAGGTCTCCATCCTCAAGGGCGACTGGTACGACCGCGTGCAGGTCTCGATCTTCCTGTGCGGGGAGCAGAGCCCGGCGGAGGTGTGCCCCGCGGGGGCGATCACCAGCGAGCAGCGCGACGCGCTCCGCGACCAGCTGAACGCGTCCCCGCTGGTGGACCAGGTGTTCTACGAGTCCCAGCAGGAGGCGTACGACAGCTTCCTGGAGATGTACGACGAGTCGTTCGCCGAGAACGTCACCCCCGACCAGCTCCCCGAGTCCTTCCGGGTCCGCCTGACCGAGCCGGACCGCTACGAGGAGGTGCGCCAGGAGTTCTCCGGCGTCCCCGGGGTGGAGGAGGTCCCCGACCAGCGGGCGATCCTGGAGCCGCTGTTCGCCGCGCTGGACGGCGCGACGCGCGTGGCGATCGGCCTGGCCGCGCTGATGCTGCTGTGCTCCGTGCTGCTGGTGTCCACGACGATCCGCCTGACCGCGTTCAGCCGCCGCCGCGAGACGAGCATCATGCGGCTGGTGGGTGCCTCCAGGGCGCTGATCCAGCTGCCGTTCGTCCTGGAGGGCGTCGTGGCCAGCCTGGTCGGTGCGGTCCTGGCCTGCGGGGCGCTGTACGCGCTGGTGGAGTTCGGCGTGCGGCGCCTGGGCGAGCGGCCGGACTTCACGACACGCCTGGTGGAGACCTCGGACGTGCTGTGGCCCACCGGCCCGCTGCTGCTGGCCGTCGGGGTGGTCTTCGCCGTCGTGGCGTCCCTGCTGAGCCTGCGCCGCTGGCTGCGCGTCTGACCGGGCGCGTCCAGCGCCTCCAACACGGCCGCCGTGCCCTCGGGACGGCCGTGCGGGGTGCGCTCGCCGCCGCCTAGACTGGCCCGTCCAGACCAGACGGGGAGGGTCCACGTGCCGCGCGAGACCGGGCGCAAGGTGATCGCCAGCAACCGCAAGGCGCGCCACGACTACCACATCGAGGACGTCTACGAGGCGGGCCTGTCGCTGACGGGCACCGAGGTCAAGGCCCTGCGCATGGGCCGCGCCTCCCTCGTGGACGGGTTCGCACAGATCGACCGCGGCGAGATGTGGCTCGAGCACGTCCACATCCCCGAGTACGTCCAGGGCACCTGGACCAACCACGCTCCCCGGCGGCGGCGCAAGCTGCTGCTGCACCGCGCGGAAATCGACAAGTGGGCCGGCAAGGTCCGCGAGTCCGGCCTGACGATCGTGCCGCTGTCGCTGTACTTCGTCGACGGCCGGGTGAAGGTCGAGATCGGCCTGGCCAAGGGCAAGAAGAACTACGACAAGCGCCACGCGCTGCGCGAGCGCCAGGACCGGCGCGAGGCCGAGCGCGCGATGTCGCTGCGGCGGAACCGGGAGTGAGTCCCGGGCTCGTCCACCGGGCCGGTGCCGCCGCGTCCCTGGCCGCCGTCGTGCTGGCGGGGCCCGCGGCGGTGGCCGCCGCCGCGGGCGAGCCGGGGGAGGACGAGCGCGTCCGCTCCTACGCCGTCGACCTCGACGTGCAGGCCGACGGCGGCCTCGCGGTGCGCGAGACGATCGTCTACGACTTCGGAGACGAGGGTCGCCACGGGCTGCTGCGCTCGATCCCGGTGCGCGCACCGCACGACTCCACCCACGACCGCCGCCATCCGGTGAGCGACCTGCGGGTGTCCAGCCCCTCGGGTGCCCCGGCGCAGGTGGAGGCCGAGGAGGACGGCGGCCGGCTCGACGTGCGCGTGGGCGACCCGGACTCCGAGGACGTGCGCGGCGAGGAGACGTACGTGCTGGAGTACCGCCTCGGCGCCGTCGTCGACGGGACCGGCGCCGGCGGGGTGGAAGGCCAGCGCCTGCGCGTCGACGTGCTCGGCACCGGCTGGCAGGTGCCGGTGGAACGCGTGGAGGCCACGCTCACCGCCCCCGGCCCCCTGGCGTCCCTGGAGTGCGTCACCGGCGAGGAGGGCTCGCGCACCCCCTGCGCGGTGCAGCCCGGCGCCGTGCCCGGCACCGCATCCTTCTCCGCGAGCGACCTGCGGGCCGGGCAGGGCGTCACGGTCGGTGCGGTGCTGCCCGCGGGCACCGTCGCCGCCACCGGCCCGCTGCTGGTGGACACCTTCAGCCCGCGCCGAGCCTTCACGGCCGACGCCGCCACCCTGCCCGCGGCGGGGGCCGTGCTGGCCGCCGGCGCCGGCGCGGTGCTCCTCGCCCGGCGGCGAGCCCGCGCCGCGGGCGCCACCCCGTCGGCGGCGCCGTCCGCCGGGGCCCCGCCGCAGGGCCCGCCCGGCGTGCTGGGCGCCCTCGTGCACGGTGGCGCCACCGGCGACGACGTGGTGGCGACGCTGCTGGACCTCGCCCAGCGCGGGCACCTCGTCCTGGCTGCCGAGGGCGGGCGCGAGGAGGGCGGCCGGGTCGCGGACTGGCGCCTGGAGCGGCGGGGGAGCGCGGACCCCACCAGCCCCGCCGAGGACCGGCTGCTGCACACCCTGTTCAGGGGCTCCCCGGTCACGACGCTGTCGGCGCTGCGCACCCGCTCGCGCGCCGGCGTGCAGCTCACCCGGCAACTGCTCGACGACGAGGCGGTGCACCGCGGGTGGTTCCGCGACCGGCCCTCGCGCCTGGCGCACCGCCGCCTGGGACGGGCGCTGGCGGGGCTCGCGCTCGCCGCCGCGGCGGCGGTGGCGCTGGTGCTGTGGACCCGGTTCGGGTTGGCCGGCCTGGCCCTGGTCGCCGTGGCGCTCGTGGTGCCGTTCGCCGCGCGCCCGCGCTCGCCGCTGACGGCCGAGGGGCACCGGGTCCGCGCGCGCTTCGAGGCGTACGCCGCCGGCCTGGACCGCTCCGCGGGCGACCCCGGGTGGGCGCCGGCCGGCGGGGCGCTGGCCCGGCACCTGCCGCACGCGGTCGCCCTGGGCGCCACCGACCGGTGGGCGGCTGCCGCCGCGGCGCTGCAGGCCTCACCCGAACCGGTGTCGCGCCCGGGCTGGTACGCCGGCGGCACGGCCGGCTTCGACCCCGTCGTGTTCGGTGCTCTGGTGGGGACCTTCTCCGCCGACGCCTCCGGGTCGCTGACCGCGCCGCCGGCCGCCGGTGCGTCCTCGTCGTCCTCGTCGTCCTCGTCACCGTCCGGCGGCTTCGTCGGCGGCGGCGCGGGGGGCGGGGGCGGGGGGTCCTGGTGAGCGCCACCGCCGCACCGGCGCGCGGGAATGCGCGCGCCGGACGGGTCGTTGGGACGTATGCTGGTCACCGGTCGCCACGACGGGGCTGGAAGCACCACAACTCAACAAGGGGATGACAGGTTTCGACGTCGGTCGTCGAGCCAGGGGAAGCGGGTCGAGGATGCACGGTCATCTCGTCAACGCTCCGTGCAAACCAATAGGTGCCGATTCCAAGCGCACCGAGTTCGCCCTCGCCGCCTGAGCGAGCGCGACTCTGTCAGCCCGGGTGAGCTCCCGCCCCGGGTCCTGGCATCGACTAGGGGGCTCACCTCTCACCGAGGTCGCGTAGGTGAGAGGGACAACCAACGCGGCTGGGCCCGGCGATGACATGCCTGTGTGAGCATCGGGGCCGAGCAGACCGCTGAACAGGCTGCACCCGGAGAAGCCCTGGTACCACGCTGACGGACGCGGGTTCGATTCCCGCCATCTCCACCTTCGACGAAGGGCCGTTCCCCGTGGGGGGAGCGGCCCTTCGTGGTGCCCGGGGGCCCCTCTCCGCCCCCGGTCCCTCACCCCGCGGTCGTACCCGGCCGCGCGCGGTTCCGCCCACGCTCCGACGCGGCGGCCCCCCTGCACCCGGCAGCCTCGGGGCCATGGACATCCTCACGGCACGCGGTCTCGTCATGGCCCACGGCGAAGGCCCGGGCGCCACCCGCGCGCTCGACGGCGTCGACGTGACGCTGGGTGCCGGCGAGTCCGTCGCCGTCACCGGGCCCTCGGGCTCCGGCAAGACCACGCTGCTGCACTGCCTGGCGGGGATCCTGCGCCCCACCGCCGGCTCGGTGCAGTTGGCCGGTGCGGACCTGGCGGCGATGAGCGACGCGCGCCGCACCGCGCTGCGGCGCAGCGACTTCGGGTTCGTCTTCCAGTCCGGGCAGCTGCTGCCGGAACTGCCGGCGCAGGAGAACGCCGCGCTGCCGCTCATGCTGGGCGGCGTCGACCGGCGCACCGCCACCGCCCGTGCCCGCGACGTGCTGGCGTCGCTGGGGCTGAGCGGGTTGCAGGAGCGCCGGCCCGGGCAGCTGTCCGGCGGCCAGGCGCAGCGGGTGGCGATCGCGCGGGCGCTGGTGGGCTCGCCGAAGGTCGTCTTCGCCGACGAGCCGACCGGTGCACTGGACCAGGGCACCGGGGAGGAGGTGCTGCACACCCTCACCGGCGCGGTGCGGGCGGCGGGCGCGGCGCTGGTCGTGGTCACCCACGACCCGGCGGTGGCCCGCTGGTGCGGGCGGACCCTGGCGATGCGTGACGGGCGGGTCGTGCGCGAGTTCCGTGCACCGGCCTCGCCGCAGGCCCCGTCGGGGGTGGGGGCGTGAGGGGCGCGCTGTGCGTGTGGGTGCGGTTGCTGCGCCACCGCGACTCCGGCGGGCACCTGCCGACGGTGCTGGCGGTCCTGGCCTTCGCCGCGGCGACGTGGGCGGTGCTCACAGTCACCGGCGGGGTGCAGGCGTTCACCGAGCGGGCGCGGCTGGCGGAGGTGACCTCCGACGCGAGGGTCTACCCGCTGCTGGCGGCGGTGTCGGTGGCGCTGCTGGTGGTGCCGACCGCCGCGCTGGGCGGCGCCGCGGCCCGCCTGGCGGTGGCCCGCCGCGACGAGCGGCTGTCCCGGTTGCGCCTGGCGGGCGCCACGAGCGCGCAGACGGGCGCGGTCGCGCTGCTGGACGCCGGGCTGCAGGCGGTGGCGGGTGCGCTCGCCGGTGCGGTGCTCGACGTGCTGACCACCCCCGCGGTGGCGCTGCTGCGCTTCCAGGGCCGGGCGTTCGAGCCCGCCGAGCTGCGCCTGGGGCCGCTGCCGGTGGTGGCGACGGTCGCGGCGGTGCTGACCGTCTCCCTCGTCTCGTGCGCGGTGAGCCTGCGGCGCGTGGTCGTGACGCCGCTGGGGGTGGCGCAGCGCCTGCCGGCGAAGCCCCTGAGCTGGGTGCGGGTGCTGCCGGTGCTCGTGGTGGGCGTGGCCTTCACCCTCGCCTTCCGCGTGCTGGGCGAGCTGACGGCGAGCGTCGGGCTGGCGGCCGCGGTGCTGGTGCTGGCGGTCCTGCTGGCGGGGACGTTCGCGCTGTACAACCTCGTCGGCCCGTTCCTGCTGTCGCTGCTGGGCCGGCTGCTGGCCTCCCGGGCGCGCAGCGTGCCGACCCTGCTGGCGGCCCGGCGCATCGCGGACGACCCGCGCAGCGCCTGGCGCAGCGTCGGCGGCATCGCCCTGGTGACGTTCGTGGCGGGGTGCCTGAGCGTCGTGCCCGGCATGACGGCCACCGAAAGCGGCGACGCCGAGGGGCAGCGGACGCAGACGCTGCTCACCGACATCGGCACCGGCGCCCTCGTCACCCTCGTCATCGCGGCGGTGCTGGCGGCGGTGTCCACCGGCGTCACCCAGGCCTGCCGGGCGCTGGACGGCGCGCCGCAGCACCGGGCCCTGCACCTGGCCGGCACGGACGTGGCGGTGCTGCACGCGGCGCGCTCGCGCGAGACGTGGGTGCCGCTGCTGGTCACCACGGGCGGGGCGGCCCTGACCGCGCTGCTGGTGGTCTCCCCGCTGCTGGCGGTGCTGCGCAGCGCCCCGGTGGGGGTGCTGCTGTTCGTCGCCTGCGCGGTCGGCGGGGGCGGGCTGGTGGTGCTGGCCTCGCGCGCCAGCCGGCCGCTGGTGGCGCAGGCCGCCGACCTCTCCCGGCCCGTGCGGTGACGGGGGGTCGCGTCACCGGCACGCGACCCTGCGCACACGCGGCCGCTCCTGCCGTGCCTCCCCGAACACGCTGTGTCGCAATCGTTCCGCCGTCCCGGCGGTGTTACCCCGATCGGTGCTGAACCCCCCGCGCGGCCCGCTTACGGTCGCCGCTCCAGGCGGTCGGGCAGCGGCCGCCGACGGGAGGGGGCGCGGTGCAGGACGTGGACTACCGGAGGCTCGTGGAGGACTCCCCGCTGGCCACCCTCGTCGTGCGCGACGGCACCGTCCTGTGGGTGAACCGGGCCGCGCGCCGCGCCGTGGGCGCCGGCCCCGGCGGGCCGGGACCGGTGGGTGCCGCGCTGGCCGACCTCGTGCACCCCGACGACCGCAGTGGCCTCGCGGCCGTCCTGGCGGCCGGCGGTGAGCCGGACGCCCCGCCCGCCGAGTGGCGCTTCGTGGGCCCCGACGGCAGCGCCGTCACCGTCGAGGTGGTGCTCTCCCCGGTGCGCTTCGAGGGGGAGGCGGCCCTCGCCCTGGCGTGCTGGGACGTCTCCCAGCACGTGGAGCGGCAGCGCGAGCTCGCCCACCGCGCCACCCACGACCGGCTGACGGGCCTGCCCAACCGCTCCCTCTTCGAGGACCGCTGGTCCCAGGCGCGCTCGCGCGCCCGGCGCACCGGGCGGGCGCCGGTGGTGGTCTTCTGCGACGTGGACGAGCTCAAGCGGGTCAACGACGAGCACGGGCACCTGCTCGGCGACGCGGTGCTGGTGGCCGTCGCGCAGCGGCTGGCCGCGGTGGCGCGCGCGGAGGACACCGTCGCCCGCTACGGCGGCGACGAGTTCGTCGTCCTGGTCGAGGGACCCGCGCAGGTCGAGCCCGCCGCCCTGCGGGCCCGCTTCAGCGCCGCCGTCTCGGACGTGCGGGTGCCGCTGCCGGAGGGCGCGGGCAGCGTCACGACCACCTGCAGCGTCGGCCTGGTCGTCGACGACCCCGACGCGCCGGCCGCCGACGTGCTGGCGCGCGCCGACGCGCGGATGTACCGCGCCAAGCGGGCGCGCCGCACCTGACGGCGTCCCGCGCCCGCCGCCGGCCGCAGCGGTGCGACTGGACGTGCCGGGCCGGACGTGCCGGGCCGGACGTGCCGGGCCGGACGTGCCGGGCCCGGACGTACGGTGCCGGGTGTGCCGGGCCCGGACGTACGGTGCCGGGTGTGAGTCGACTGCTCGAGCCCCTGACCCTGCGCGGCACCACCTTCGCCCACCGGATCTGGGTCTCGCCGATGTGCCAGTACTCCTGCGACCCCGTGGCGGCTCCGGGCGTGCCCGGCGACTGGCACCTGGTGCACTACGGCTCCCTGGCCGTCGGCGGTGCCGCCCTCGTGCTGACCGAGGCAGCCGCAGTGCTGCCGGAGGGGCGCATCAGCCCCCACGACGCCGGGCTGTGGGACGAGGACCAGGAGCGCGCCTGGGCGCGCGTCGTCACCTTCGTGCACTCCCGGGGCGCCGCCGCCGGTGTCCAGCTCGCCCACGCCGGCCGCAAGGCCGCCACCCACCGGCCCTGGCACCCCGTCCAGGGCAGCGTGCCGCCCGAGGAGGGCGGCTGGCCCACCGTCGCGCCCAGCGCGATCGCCCACGGCGACCTGGCCGTGCCCACCGCCCTGGACGCCGACGGGATCGCCCGGGTCGTGGCCGCCTTCGCGGACGCCGCCCGCCGCGCCGACCGCGCCGGCTTCGACGTCGTGGAGCTGCACGCCGCGCACGGCTACCTGCTGCACCAGTTCCTCTCGCCGCTGTCCAACGCGCGCACCGACGGCTACGGGGGCGGCTTCGCCGGGCGCTCGCGGCTGCTGCTGGAGGTCCTCGACGCCGTGCGGGCGGTCTGGCCGGACGGCAAGCCCGTCTTCGTGCGCATCTCCACCTCCGACTGGGCCGGGGGCGGCTGGGACGTGGACGAGTCCGTGGAGCTGGCCCGGCGGCTGGCCGAGCACGGCGCCGACCTCGTCGACGCCTCCTCCGGCGGCAACGTGCCGCAGCAGCGCATCCCCGTCGGTCCCGGGTACCAGGTGCCCAACGCGGGCCGCCTGAAGCGGGAGGCGGGCGTGCCCGTGGGGGCCGTGGGCCTGATCCTGGACCCGCTGCAGGCCGAGCAGGTGCTCGTCAGCGGCGACGCCGACGCGGTGCTGCTGGCCCGGCCGCTGCTGGCGGACCCCCGCTGGCCGCAGCGCGCCGCGGTGGCCCTGCACGACACCGGTGCCGTGGCGTGGCCGGCGCAGTACGTGCGGGCCACCCGCGAGGACGTGCCGCTGGCCGCCCCGCGCTGACCCCCGCGACGGGCCGCGCGCGGCCGGACGGGTCATGATGGGCGGGTGCTCCCCGGGACAGCGCGCACCGGGACGGCACGCGCCGGGAAAGCACGCGCCAGGACAGGAACGGAGGGCCGGTCGTGAGCCCCCTGCCACCCGCCGCACTCACGGGGCGGCTGCTGCTGGCGACGCCCTCGCTGACCGACCCGAACTTCCAGCGCGCCGTCGTCCTCGTCCTGAACCACGACGAGGACGGCGCGCTCGGCGTGGTCGTCAACCGCCCCCTCGAGGTGGACGTGGACGCGGTGCTGCCCGGCTGGCAGGCGTTCACCACCGCCCCCGGCAAGCTGTTCCAGGGGGGTCCCGTGGCGCTGGACTCCGCGCTGGGCCTGGTGGCCGTGCCCGGCGACCGGCCCGACCCCGCCGGCGTGCGGCGGGTCTTCGGCTCGGTGGGGCTGGGCTCGGTGGGCCTGGTCGACCTGGACACCCCGCCGGAGGCGGTGGTCGACGAGCTCGCGGGCCTGCGGATCTTCGCCGGTTACGCGGGCTGGGGCGCCGGTCAGCTGGAGGGCGAGATCGCCGAGGAGGCGTGGTTCGTGCTGCCGGCCGAGGCCCGCGACGCCTTCAGCGACAGCCCCGAGCGGCTGTGGTCGGACGTGCTGCGCCGGCAGGGCGGCGACCTCGCGCTGGTGGCGAGCTTCCCCGCCGACGTGTCGCTGAACTGACCCCGTGCGGGCACGTACGATCCCGGCATGAGCTCGCCGACCGACGACCCGTTCAGCCCCGCTCCCCAGGAGGCGCCGTCGTCGACGCCCTCGCGCACCGCGGTCCTGGACCGCGAGGAGCAGGTCGAGGAGAAGGTCGAGCCCGGCGACCACGAGCGCTTCGCGCACTACGTCAAGAAGGAGAAGATCATGGAGTCCGCCCTCTCGGGCGACCCCGTGATCGCCCTGTGCGGGAAGGTGTGGGTGCCCGGCCGCGACCCCAAGCGGTTCCCGGTGTGCCCCACCTGCAAGGAGATCTACGAGAGCCTGTCCGGCACCGGCAAGGACGGCGGGGACGACTCCGGCCGCTGATGGTCCGCCCCGCCGGCCGCGGGGGGACTGCGGCGGCCGCCCCGGCGGGGCCGCTCTCGCGCGCCCACCGCGCCACCACGCTGCCCGTCCTCGCCTTCATCTGCCTGGTCGCCTTCGAGTCGATCGCCGTGGCCACGGCCATGCCGCGCGCTGCCGCCGACCTGGGGGCGGTGCGCTCCTACGGCCTGGCGTTCTCCTCGTTCCTCACCGCCAGCCTGCTGGGCACCGTCGTGGCCGGCAGTTGGGCCGACGCCCGGGGCCCGCGCCCGCCGATGGCCGCCGGCGCGGCGCTCTTCGTCGTCGGCCAGAGCGTGTGCGCCGCCGCGCCCACCTACTCCGCGCTGCTCGCCGGTCGCCTGCTCGCGGGCCTGGGTGGTGGGCTGCTGGTGGTCTCCATCTACGTCGTCGTCGGTTCCGCCTACCCCGACGAGGTGCGCCCGCGGGTGTTCGGGTGGATGTCGGCGTGCTGGGTGCTGCCCGGCGTGGCCGGGCCCGCGCTGGCGGGCTGGATGGCCGACGCGGTGAGCTGGCGGCTCGTCTTCGGCGTCGTCGTGCCGGTCGCCGTCCTGGTGGCCGCGGTGATCCTGCCCCGGGTGGCCGCCGCCGCAGCCGCCCACGGCACCCCGGGGGGAACGGGCGGTGCGGGCGCGGCGCGCCGGCGGGTGTGGCGCGGGCTCGCGGTCGCCGGCGGCGCCGGGGCCCTGCAGGCCGGGGCCGAGGACCTGGCCGACGGCGGTGCGGCGGCGGTGCTGCTGACCGCCGGGGGCGCGGCGGTGGTCGTCGCGGCCCTGCCCGGGCTGCTGCCGCCCGGGGCGCTGCGCCTGGCGCGCGGGCTGCCCAGCGTCGTGGTGGTGCGGGGGCTGTTCACCGCCGCCTTCTTCGGCACCGAGACGTTCGTGCCGCTCATGCTGGTCTCCGAGCGGGGGTTCTCCCTGTCGCAGGCCGGGCTGGTCCTCACCGGCGGCACCCTGGGCTGGTTCGCCGGCACCACCTCCCAGGCGCGGGCCCTGGACCGGCTGCCGCGCGCGCTGCTCCTGCTCGTCGGCGGCACGGCCCTGGCCGCTGCCGGCGCCCTGCTGGCCGCCCTGACCCTCACCGGTGCCAGCGGGTGGTGGGTGCTGGCCGCCTGGCTGCTCGCGGGGTTCGGGATGGGGCTGGGGATCGCCACCACGAGCGTGCTCACGCTGCGGCTGGCGGCCCCCGCGGAGCGGGGGCTGGCCTCCTCGGCGCTTCAGCTGTCCGACAACCTCGGCTGCGTCCTGGGCATCGCCGTGGCCGGGGGCGTCTTCGCCGCCCTGCACGTCGGCGCGGGCCGCGACCAGGCCCTCTTCGGCGGCCTGTACGCCGGGCTGGCGCTGGTCGCCCTGGCCGCCGGGATCGTCGGCACCCGCGCGAGGGCACCGCGTCCGGCGGTGTCCTGCCCGGGGCCCGCCGCCGGGTCGTCTACGGTGGGAGGACCGTGAGCACGACAGCCCAGAACCCCCCGCCGGACCTGTTCTCCACCGCACCCACCGCACCCACCGCACCCGCCGGGCCCACCGGGACGCCCACCGGCGCCGCCGCCTCGCCGGGCAGGCCCCTGCGCGCGTGGCAGCAGCAGGCCATCGACCAGTACTTCGACCCCGGGCGCGAGGCGCCCGAGGACTTCCTGGTCACGGCGACCCCGGGCGCCGGCAAGACGACCTTCGCCCTGGCGCTGGCCCGCCGCCTGCTGGACGCGCGCAAGGTGGACCGCGTGGTCGTCGTCGCCCCCACCGACCACCTGCGCACCCAGTGGGCCGAGGCCGCCCACCGCGCCGGCATCGAGCTGGACCCGACGATGTCCAACGCGGTGGGCCCGGTCCGCCCGGACGTGCGCGGCTACGTCACCACCTACGCCCAGGTCGCCGGGCACCCGATGCTGCACCGGGCCCGCGCCACCGCCAAGCGCTCCCTCGTCGTGCTCGACGAGATCCACCACGCCGGTGACGGCCTGAGCTGGGGCGAGGCGGTGCAGGAGGCGTTCGCCGACGCCCGGCGGCGCCTGTCCCTGACGGGGACGCCCTTCCGCACCAGGGCCGACGAGCGCATCCCCTTCGTCAAGTACGTCGAGGACGACTCCGCGGAGTCCGAGGGCGGCCTGCGCAGCCTGGCCGACTACACCTACGGCTACCGCCAGGCCCTGGCCGACGGCGTGGTGCGGCCCGTGGTGTTCGCCGCCTACACGGGCACGTCCCGCTGGCGGAACTCCGCCGGTGAGGTGGTGGCGGCCTCGCTGACCGACGCCACCACCAGGTCGGTGGAGGCGCTGGCCTGGAAGACGGCGCTGGACCCGCGCGGGGACTGGGTGCCGCACGTCATCGCCGCGATGGACGAGCGCCTGGAGCACCTGCGCGAGCACGGCATGCACGACGCCGGCGGGCTGGTGCTGGCTTCCGACCAGGACGACGCGCGCGCCTACGCGAAGATCGTCCATCGGGTCACGGGGGAGAAGCCGGTCCTGATCCTGTCCGACGACCCCAAGGCGTCGAGCAAGATCCAGGAGTTCGCCGACGGCGACCAGCGGTTCGCGGTCTGCGTGCGCATGGTCTCCGAGGGCGTGGACGTGCCGCGCGCGGCGTGCCTGGCGTGGATGACCAGCTACCGCACCCCGTTGTTCTTCGCCCAGGCCGTCGGGCGCGTCGTGCGCGCCCGCGCGCGCGGGGAGTCGGCCACGGTGTTCCTGCCCGCGGTGCGCCCGCTGCTGGCGCTGGCCGCGGAGATGGAGACCGACCGCAACCACGTCATCCCGCCGCCGCCGAGCGTGACCTCCGAGGAGGTCGACGAGGGCGGGCTGGACCTGCTACCCGCCCCCGAGCGCGAGCCCGGGCAGGCCCGGGAGTACGAGGCGCTGGAGGCGCAGGCGGAGTTCGCGCACGTGCTGCACGGCGGCAAGGCCCTGCTGGGCACCGAGACCGCGCCGCTGGAGGTCACCGCCGAGGACGAGGAGTTCCTCGGTCTGCCCGGGCTGCTGTCGCCGGAGCAGACCGCGGCCCTGCTCGCCCAGCGCGACGCGGAGATCCGCAAGCGCACGGCCACCCCGCGCCCCGCCGAGGAGGCCGCCGTCGAACCGGCCCCGGCGCCGCAGGACGAGGACGAGGCGGTCTGGCACACCGCGGCGTTGCTGCGCAAGGAGATCCACGGGCTGGTGGGGCGGGTCGCGGCGGGCCGGCAGCTGCCGCACGCCACCGTCTACGCGAAGGTCCGCTCCGCGGTGCCGGGGCCGCCGTCGGCCTCGGCGGGGGTCGACGTGCTGCGCCGCCGGCGCGACCACCTCCTGTCGATGGTCTGACCCCGGCCGTCCGCTGCGCGCGCAGCCGGGTTCGTGCGTCGGCACCGACGCTGCTCGGGTAGGTTCGGACGGTGCCCGAGATCGTCCAGCGGACCATGGTCCGGGGAGCCGTCGACGAGGTGTTCGACGTCTCCCTCGACCTCGACGTCGAGCGCGTCGCGGGCCGGCGGTTCCGGGTCCGGGCCGTCGAGGGGTTCGGCCGCACGAAGGGACGCATCCAGCTCGGCGAGAGCGTGCGCTGGCGGCTGCGGCTCTTCCGGTTGTTCCCGGTCACCCACACCTCGAACATCGTGGAGCTGGAGCGCCCGCACCGGTTCGTGGACCGCATGGACTCCGGCCCGTTCGCGGAGTTCCGCCACGAGCACGCCTTCGAGCCCGAGGGTCCGCAGATGACGATCATGACGGACCGCATGGCGTGGCGCAGCCCCGCCGGTCCGCTGGGCCGCCTCGCCGACGCGCTGTTCGTGCGGCGCACCCTGCGCCGGCTGCTGGCCGACCGGAACTCCGAGATCGTGCGCCGCTTCAGCTGACCCGGACGGGTGCCGGAGGAACCCGGCGCCCGGCGCGGGCGTTCGACCGGTGTGACCGGGAACGCCCCGGCGGAGGAGGACGACGTGGGTTTTCTCGACAACCTCAAGCGCAAGGGCCTGCTCACCGGCGACCAGCTGAAGACGCGGGTCGCGCAGTTCAAGAGCAAGGACTTCGCGGAGGCGAGCATGGCGACGTGCGCGCTCATCGCCGCCGCCGACGGCAGGATCGACCCGTCCGAGCGGCAGAAGACGGCGGCCTTCATCGGCTCGCACGACGTCCTCGCCGCCTTCGACGCCGGGCAGCTGCGAGACTCCTTCGAGCGGTACTGCGGCAAGCTGTCCAGCGACTACGACTTCGGGAAGATCGAGGCGCTGCAGGCCGTCGGCAAGCTGCGCAGCAAGCCCGACCAGGCGCGTGCGGTCGTCCAGGTGGGCGTGCTCGTCGGTGGTGCCGACGGCGACTTCGACGACGACGAGCGCCGCGCGGTGCGCGACGTCTGCCACGCCGTGGGCCTCGACCCCGCGGAGTTCGGCGTCTGATGCGCGTCACCCCCACGGGCCGCCGGGGTGCCCCGGTGGCCGCCGCACCGACCTGGCAGGCTCTGGCCCCGTGAGCACCCCCGCCGGCTGGTACCCCGACCCGTCGCACCCGGCGCAGCTGCGCTGGTGGGACGGGTCGGCCTGGACCGAGCACACGCACGCCGCACCGCCCGGGCAGGGCCACGGCCTGGACCTGCGCAAGGACGCCCCGGGGGGTGCCCACGGCCACCCCGCCCCGCAGGACCGACCCGCCCAGCACGGCCCGTACGGCCCCTACGGCACCGCCCCCTACGGCACCGCCCCCTACGGTGCCGGCCCCCACGGGCAGCTGTCCGCCCGCGCCCTGGCCACCCCCGACGGGCAGCCGCTGGGCAACCTCGGCCTGCGGCTGCTGGCCCGCGTCCTGGACTGGGTGCTGGTCTCCGCCATCGCCACCGCCGCGGGCTGGTCGCTCGTGCAGCGCATGGTGGCGACGATGGACGAGTCGCTCGACGCGGTGGCCGCCGGCGACACCACGGCCACGCTGCGCCTGCTGGAGGACCCGGGGTTCACGGCCGCCTCCTCCAGCTTCACGTTCGTGCTGCTGGCCGTCAGCGCCGTCTACACGGTGCTGCCGCTGCGCTTCTACGGCGCGACCCCCGGCAAGGCGCTGTTCGGCCTGAGGGTGCGGCACTGGGAGCGGCCCGGGCACCCCACGTGGGGGCAGTCGATCCTGCGCTGGGTGACCAGCGACCTCGTGGGGCAGATCGTGCCGTTCTACCTGCTGCTGGACTACCTGTGGCCGGCGTGGGACCGGCGCAAGCAGGCCCTGCACGACAAGCTGGGCGGCACCGTGGTGGTGCGCCGGCGCTGAGCGCGCCGCCCCGTCCGGGCACCGCGCCCCGCGCGGGGTGCGGTGCCCGTGGTGCTCAGGCGGTGGTGCTCAGGCGGTGAACTGCGCGGGGCGCTCACGCGGCGCCTCGCCCAGCGCCCGTGCCACCCCGTCGGCGTCCAGCACCGCGCCGTACACCGGGGTGCCGGGCTGCTGGCGCCAGGAGTCCGCCAGCGGCCCGGCGTCCACGGGGTCGAAACCCATCGTGAAGACCAGGTCGGCGACCACGGCCTTCGCCGCGGCGTCGTCGCCGGCCACCGGCAGGGCTCGCCGCTGCGGGTCGCCGGACGGGCGGGCGGCCGAGAGCAGGTGCTCGGCCTCGATGCCGTTGAACGCCTTCACCCAGCGCAGCCGCCCCGCCGGGTCCAGCTGCTGCGCCACCCACGCCGTCTCCGGCGTGCCGCCCTCGATCGCGTCGATGCGACCGTCGCGCTCGCGCGGGTAGTAGTTGCCGGTGTCGACGACCACGGTGCCGTCGGCGGCGGCGTCCAGGACGCCGGCCAGGTCCGGCACGTTCCTCTCCGGGACGGTGACCACCACGAGGTCGGCGCCGCGCGGGGCGTCGGCGGCCTCCACCGCCCTCGCACCGGTCTGGGCCGCCAGGTACTCGAGGGTCTCGGGCCCGCGGGAGTTCGCCACCCGCACCTCGTGCCCCAGCCCGGTGAACGCCCGGGTGAGGTTCGCGCCGATGTTGCCCGCTCCGATGATGCCGATGCGCACGTCGTGCTCCCGTCGTCGAGGTGGTCCCTGCAGGGGCTCGGCAACCCCGCCGTGCGCCGCCCTGTTCCGGGCCGTGGCCCGGGGCGCGGTTCAGGCGACGACGGGGTCGCCGACCAGTGAGACGCCCGCCACGCGCAGCTGCTCCAGCGCAGCCCGGACGGTCGCCGCCGAGATGCCGGCGGTCAGCCCCAGCAGCACGGTCGTGCGGAACCCCTCCCGCACGGCGTCCAGGGCCGTGGCGCGCACGCAGTGGTCGGTGGCGATGCCCACCACGTGCACCTCGTCCACGCCCCGCTCGCGCAGCCAGTCCGCCAGGCCGGTCACCAGCTCGCCGCCCTCGGCGGTGACGGTGGACGTCGTCCCCTCGAACCCCGAGTAGGCCGCCGCGTACTGGCCCTTGCGGAAGACCGCCTCCACCCGGGAGGTGTCCAGCGCGTCGTGCAGCAGCGCGCCGTAGCTGCCGGCGCGGCAGTGCGGCGGCCACGAGTCCACGAAGTCCGGGGTGTCGGAGAAGTGGTCCCCGGGGTCGACGTGGAAGTCCTGGGTGGCCACGACGTGGTCGTAGGCGATGCCGCCGCGGGCCAGCAGCTGGCTGGTGGCCGCGGCGACCTCGTCGCCACCGGCCACCCCCAGCGCACCGCCGGGGCAGAAGTCGTTCTGGACGTCGACGACGACGAGGCAGCGGGTCACCGGGCCCCCTCCGCACCGGCGGCGGCCGGCGGCAGGACCGTGGTGGGGATCGCAGGGTCCCCCTTGGACAGGGCCAGGCCGTCCCACGGCAGCGTCACCAGCACCCGGCGCAGGTGCTCGCGCGAGGCCTCCAGCGAGGGCAGGTCCGGCACCCGTTCGCCGTCGACGACGAACGGCACCTGCAGCGGGCGGTCGTTCGGCTCGCGCGGGGGAGCGGCCCCCACGCCCAGGACCTCCTCGGTGGCGGTACCGGTGGGCCGGTGCCGGCGCACCGCGACCTTGCGCCCGCCCTGGGTGACCTTGGAGGTGGAGCGCTTGGCGACGGGGCGGCCCTCGACCTCCACGAGCTTGTAGACCAGCCCGGCGGTGGGGGCCCCGGACCCGGTCACCAGGGAGGTGCCCACCCCGTAGCCGTCCACGGGCGCGGCGGCCAGCGCCGCCAGGGCGTACTCGTCCAGGTCGCCGGAGACGACGATGCGCGTGCCCGTCGCCCCCAGGGAGTCCAGCTGCGCGCGGGCCTGCTCCGCCAGGACGGCCAGGTCCCCGGAGTCGATGCGCACCGCCCCCAGCCGCGGGCCGGCGACCTCGACCGCCGTCTCGATGCCGCGGGTGATGTCGTAGGTGTCCACCAGCAGGGTCGTGCCGGTGCCCAGGGCGGCGACCTGCGCGCGGAACGCCTCCTCCTCGGTGTCGTGCAGCAGCGTGAAGGCGTGCGCGCTGGTGCCCGCGGTGGGGATGCCGTGGCGCTCGCCGGCGGCCAGGTTCGAGGTGGCGGTGAAGCCGCACAGGTACGCGGCGCGGGCGGAGGCGACCGCGGCCTCCTCGTGGGTGCGCCGCGAGCCCATCTCGATCAGCGGCCGGCCGTGCGCGGCGGTGCTCATGCGGGCGGCTGCGGCGGCCACCGCGCAGTCGTGGTTGAGGATCGAGAGCACGACCGTCTCCAGCACCACGGCCTCGGCGAAGGTGCCGGTCACGGTGAGCATCGGCGAGCCGGGGAACCACAGCTCCCCCTCGGCGTACCCCTCGATCGAGCCGCCGAAGCGGTAGTCGGCCAGCCACTGCACGGTGCGCTCGTCCAGCACGCCGCGCAGCCCGGCCAGTGCGGCCTCGTCGAAGGTGAAGTCGCGCACCGCGTCCAGCACGCGCGGCACGCCGGCGACCACGCCGTAGCGGCGCCCCTCGGGCAGGCGGCGCCCGAACACCTCGAAGACGCAGCGCCGCTCGGCGGTGCCGTCGGCCAGCGCGGCCTGCAGCATCGTCAGCTCGTAGTGGTCGGTCAGCAGTGCCGTGGAGGGGGCGCTGGACGCCGTGCTCGCGCTCACGCCGCCGAACCTAGCGCGCGCACCGGACGCCCGGCGCGGCAGCGCGCGGGCGGCCCCGGCGGGCCGGGCTCCTAGACTGGGTCCGTGCCCTCGACCGTCCTCACCGCTCCCGTGGAGCTCGAGCGCCCCGAGGCGGACCTGACCGCCGCCCCCGACACCCCCTGGGTCACGCTGGTCTGGAACGACCCGGTGAACCTCATGTCCTACGTCTCCTACGTCTTCCGCACCCACTTCGGCTACTCCGAGGCGAAGGCGCAGGCCCTCATGCTCGACGTGCACACCAAGGGCCGCGCCGCGGTCAGCACCGGCAGCCGCGAGCAGATGGAGCGCGACGTGGAGGCCATGCACGGCTACGGCCTGTGGGCGACCCTGCAGAAGGACGACTGAGCCCCCTGAGGATCCGACGACGCGCCATGGCCACCTTCCGCCGTTCCCGCAACGGGCTGTTCTCCCTGACCCTGCAACCCGTCGAGGCCGACGTCCTGGCCTCCGTCACCCGCGAGGTGCTGGAGCTGCTGGACGTGCCGGAGCAGCGCCCGGACCCGCTGGCCGAGGAGCTCGGCCTGGGGGGCCTGCCCGGCTTCGGCGCCTTCGCCGACGGCACCGGCGGGCCCAGCGCGCCGCCCGAGGACGACGTGCTGCGCCGGCTGCTGCCGGACGCCTACCCCGAGGACCCCGGTGCCGCCGCGGAGTTCCGCCGCTTCACCGAGCACTCCCTGCGCGAGCGCAAGGCCGCCGCCGCGCGCGCGGTGCTGGCCTCGCTGGCCCCCGTGGAGGGGCAGGGCGGGCGCGTGCAGCTGGACGCCGACGGCGCCCGCACCTGGCTGGCCGCGCTCAACGACGTCCGCCTGGCCCTGGGCACCCGCCTGGGCGTCAGCGACGACTCCGACCCCGGCCCGTTCGACGAGGACGACCCCGAGCGCTACGCGTGGGCCGTGTACGACTTCACCACGCACCTGCAGGAGACGCTGGTGCGCTCCCTGGGCTGAGCGGGGACGCCGCGTAACCTGCTGCGGTGAGCGCGAGCCTGGACCGGGACGACCCCATCGGCATCTTCGACTCGGGGGTCGGCGGCCTCACCGTCGCCCGCGCGGTCCTCGACCAGCTGCCGCACGAGGCGATCCACTACATCGGCGACACCGCCCACAGCCCGTACGGCCCCAAGCCCATCGCCGAGGTGCGCCGCTACGCCCTGGACGTGCTCGACGACCTCGTCGACTCCGGCGTGAAGATGCTCGTCATCGCCTGCAACTCCGCCTCCGCCGCCGTGCTGCGCGACGCCCGCGAGCGCTACGACGTGCCCGTCGTGGAGGTCATCCTCCCGGCGATGCGCCGGGCGGTGCGCGCCACCCGCAACAACCGCGTCGGCGTCATCGGGACCCGCGCCACGATCTCCTCGCGCGCCTACGACGACGCCTTCGCCGGCGCGCTGGACGTGCACCTGACCAGCGCGGCGTGCCCGCGGTTCGTGGAGTTCGTCGAGCGCGGCGTCACCGGCGGCCCGGAACTGCTCGACGCCGCCCGCGAGTACCTGGCCCCCGTCATGGCCGCCGGTGTGGACACCCTGGTGCTGGGCTGCACCCACTACCCGATGCTGACCGGCGTGCTGCGCACCGTCGTCGGCGACGGGGTGACGCTGGTCTCCAGCGCCGAGGAGACCGCGCTGGACGTCTACCGGGAGCTGTCCGCGCGCGACCTGCTGCGCCCCGACGACCGCCCCGCCCCGCGGCACCGCTTCACCGCCACCGGCGACCCCACCCCGTTCCGGCAGCTGGCACAGCGCTTCCTGGGCCCGCAGATCGTCTCCGTGGAGGAGACCGGCCCGCTGCAGCTGGGGGCGCTGCGCGGGGCCCTGCGCGGCGCCGGTGAGAAGGTGGGCCGGTGAGCACCGACCCCGCCACCCCCACCGCCCGCGCCGACGGCCGCGCCCCCGACGAGCTGCGCGACGTGCGCATCACCCGCGGCTGGCTCGACCACGCCGAGGGCAGCGTCCTGGTCGAGTTCGGCCGCACCCGCGTGCTCTGCGCGGCGTCCTTCACCGAGGGCGTGCCGCGCTGGCGCAAGGGTTCCGGGCAGGGCTGGGTCACCGCCGAGTACGCCATGCTGCCGCGCGCCACGAACACCCGCGGCGACCGCGAGTCCGTCAAGGGCAAGATCGGCGGGCGCACCCACGAGATCAGCCGCCTCATCGGCCGCAGCCTGCGCGCCGTCGTCGACACGAGGGCGCTGGGCGAGAACACCGTCGTGCTCGACTGCGACGTCCTGCAGGCCGACGGCGGCACCCGCACCGCCGCCGTCACCGGCGCCTACGTCGCGCTCGCCGACGCGATCGCCTGGGGCAGGGCGAAGGGCCTGGTCCGGCAGTCCAAGCAGCCGCTCACCGGGTCCGTCAGCGCCGTCAGCGTCGGCGTCGTCGGCGGCCGACCCGTCCTCGACCTGCCGTACGTGGAGGACGTCAAGGCCGAGACCGACATGAACGTCGTCGTCACCGGCGACGGCCGGTTCGTGGAGGTGCAGGGCACCGCCGAGGGGGTGCCCTTCGACCGCTCCGAGCTGGACGCCCTGCTCGACCTGGCCGTCGGCGGCTGCGCGCGCCTGGCCGCCCTGCAGGCCGAGGCGCTGGCCGCCCCGCTGCCCGGTGCCGGCGCGTGAACGGCCCGGCGAGCGGGCGCAGGGTGGTGCTGGCCACCCGCAACGCCCACAAGGTCGGTGAGCTGCGCGCGGTGCTCGAGCCGCTGCTGCCCGGCGTGGAGGTCCTCGGCGTCGACGCCTTCGGCGACGTTCCCGAGGTCGCCGAGACCGGCGTGACGTTCGAGGAGAACGCGCTGCTGAAGGCCCGCGCCGTGGCCGCCGCCACCGGGGTCGTCGCCGTCGCCGACGACTCCGGGATCGCCGTGGACGTCCTCGGCGGGGCGCCGGGCATCTTCTCCGCGCGCTGGGCCGGCCGGCACGGCGACGACGCCGCCAACCTGGACCTGCTGCTGGCGCAGGTCGCCGACGTGCCCGCGCAGCACCGCGGCGCGGCGTTCGTGTGCGCCGCTGCGCTCGCCACGCCCGCCGGCGAGGAGCACGTCGTGCGCGGCGAGCTGCGCGGCCGGATCACCACCGCCGCCGCCGCCGGTGGCGGGGGCTTCGGCTACGATCCGATCTTCGTGCCGGAGAGGTCCGAACGGACCCTCGCCGAGCACAGCGCGGAGGAGAAGAACGCGATCAGCCACCGCGGCCGGGCCTTCGGTGCGCTCGTGCCCGTGCTGGCCGCCGTTCTCGACGGAAGACCCATCCAAGGGCCGGCCGGCTCCGAAACCCGGGTGTGAGAACACCGGGCAGCGCATCGAGGACTCCGGCGCCGGAGGGGAGCACGGGGCCTCAGCCCCGCGCAGCCGGCCTCGCGGCGCTGTCCGGGGTCCTCGCCGCCGGCGTGACGCTCGGGGTGGGGCAGCTGGTGGCCGGTCTGCCGTTGAGCGGGCTGTCCCCGTCGGCGGCCCCCCTCGTCGTCGTGGGCGACGCCGTCGTGGACCGGGTCCCCGCACCCGTGAAGGACTTCGCGATCCGGACGTTCGGCACCGCGGACAAGGCGGTCCTGCTGGGCACCATCGCGGTCCTCGTCGTCCTGCTGGCCGCCGCCGCGGGCGTCCTGGCCCGTCGCCGCCTGGTCCTCGGCGCCGGCGTGGTCGGGCTCCTGGGCGTCGCCGGCGTCCTGGCGGCCGCGACCCGCCCCGACGCCACCGCGCTGTCCCCGCTGCCCTCCGCCCTCGGCGCCGCCGCCGGGGCGTACGCCCTCACCCTGCTGACGCGGCGCCTGGCCCCCGGTGGCCGGGCCGAGGAGCCCCGGCGCCGCGCCGTCCTGCTCGGCGGGGTCGCCGCCGCGGGCCTGACCACCGGGGGAGCGGGACGCGTCCTGTCCGGTGCCCGCAACGCCGAGGAGTCGCGCGCCGGCGTCGTGCTGCCCGCCCCGGCCGAGCCCGCCCCGCCCGTGCCCACCGGCGCCGACCCGGTGGCACTGGTCGGCGCGGGGCTGACCCCGTACGCCACCGGCAACCGGGACTTCTACCGCATCGACACCGCCCTCGTCGTCCCCGACCTGCGCGCGCAGGACTGGACGTTGCGGCTGCACGGCATGGTCGACCAGGAGGTCACCCTCACCTTCGACGACCTGCTCGCACTGCCGCTGGTCGAGCGGTGGATCACCCTCACCTGCGTGAGCAACGAGGTCGGCGGCGACTACGTCGGCAACGCCAGGTGGCTGGGGTACCCGCTGGCGGACCTGCTGGCCCGCGCCGGGGTGCGCGAGGGTGCCGACATGCTGTTCGCGACCAGCGCCGACGGGTTCACGCTGTCCGCGCCGCTGGCCGAGGCCACCGACGGCCGCGACGCGCTCCTCGTCGTCGGCATGAACGGCGAGCCGCTGCCCCGCGAGCACGGGTTCCCCGTCCGCATGGTGGTCTCCGGTCTGTACGGGTTCGTCTCCGCGTGCAAGTGGGTCACCGACCTCGAGGTCACCCGGTTCGCGGACAGGGCCGCGTACTGGACCGAGCGCGGCTGGGCCGAGAGGGCCCCGATCAAGACGGCCTCGCGCATCGACGTCCCCCGCTCCTTCGCGACGGTGCGCGCCGGCCGGGTCCCCGTCGCCGGCGTCGCCTGGGCGCAGGACCGCGGGGTCTCCGCCGTGGAGGTCCGGGTGGACCGCGGCGAGTGGCTCCCCGCGAAGGTGCTGCCGTCGGTGTCGGAGGACACCTGGTGCCAGTGGGTGTTCGACTGGGACGCCGAACCCGGCGGGCACGTCCTGGAGGTCCGCGCCACCGACGCGACGGGGACGCCGCAGACCGCGGACGTGGTGGCGCCGATCCCGAACGGGGCCAGCGGGTACGACTCGGTCACGGTGACGGTCGAGTAGTTCTCGGGTTCTCGGGTTCTTCCGTTCTCGTGCTGCCGTGGCCGGGTTCTCGGCCGGCCGGCGGGGTGGTGCGGGCGCCGGGCTCTCCGCCCGCTCCTGGGCGCTGGACTCCCGTCCTCGCGCGGGGCGGGCTCCGGACGCCCGGCACCCGCACCACCCCGCCGGCCTCCACCCTCACCGGTTCCCGGTGTCGATCTCCCACGTCCACCTCCCGCCGTGATCCTGCGCGGTCCAGCGCTCGCGGTCGCGAGGCCGCCCGGAACCCCTCACCACCGGCACCCGGCCGAACGGGCGACCCGAGCGCGGGAGCCGCACTGGTCCGATCGGGGGAGGACGGAAACTCCCCCCATCCGCGGGCCGCGTGGTTCCGAACCCCTGGTGAACGACCGGCCGGGAACTCCGGCTGGAAACCACTGAGGGAGGAACCCCGTGAAGCGCAACGGAACCCTGATGGCCGTCGTGGCGACCGCGACGCTGGGCCTGGCGGCCTGCGGCAGCAGCGAGACCACCACCGCCGGCGAGGAGGCGATGGCCGGCTCGTCGAGCAGCTCGTCGTCGAACTCGGCGATGCCCAGCGCGTCGGAGTCGACGGGCACCGCGGCGATGACCGGGCCCGTCGGCCCGGGCTGCGCCGACTACGCCGCCGCGAACTCGTCCGGTCCTGCGTCGGTCGACGGCATGGCCGCGGACCCCGTGGCCACCGCTGCCTCGAACAACCCGCTGCTGACCACCCTCACCGCGGCGGTGTCGGGGCAGCTGAACCCCGACGTGAACCTCGTCAACGACCTCAACAACGGTGAGTACACCGTGTTCGCGCCCGTCGACGACGCCTTCGCGCAGGTCCCGGCCGAGACGCTGGAGACCCTGAAGACCGACAGCGCGACGCTGCAGTCGATCCTCACCTACCACGTGGTGCAGGGGCAGCTGACGCCCGAGGAGGTCGTCGGCACCCACACGACCCTGCAGGGCGCGGAGGTCACCGTGTCCGGTGAGCCGGAGTCGCTGACGGTGGACGACGGCGCGAACGTCGTGTGCGGCGGCGTGCAGACCGCGAACGCGACCGTCTACCTGGTCGACTCGGTGCTGATGCCCCCGGCCTGACGGTCGCGGTGCGAGGTCGCGGTGTCCGGCTCGTGCGCGGGGGGAGGGTGGGTGGGACAGTGGGGTCGATGACCACCTCCCGCCCCCGCGCCGCCGGCGCCGCGGAGCCCGGCGACGCGGACACCGCGCTGGCCGCGGCCGCCCGCGGCGACCAGGCCGCCTTCGCCGCGTTCTACGACGCGACGGCCGCGGCCGTGCACGGCACGGTCCTGCGGGTGCTGCGCGATCCGGCGCAGTCGGAGGAGGTCGTGCAGGAGGTGTTCCTGCAGGCGTGGCGGACCGCTGCCCGCTTCGACCCGGGCCGCGGCAGCGCCCGCGGCTGGGTGGTGACGATGGCTCACCGCCGCGCGGTGGACCGGGTGCGTTCCAGCCGGGCCGGCTCCCTGCGCGACGAGCGCTACGGCGCCGGGGAGGTGTCCGCCTACGACAGCGTCAGCGAGGAGGTCGAGGTGCTGCTCGAGCACGAGGAGGTGCAGCGCGCCCTGCACGTCCTCAGCCCCGTCCAGCGCCAGGCCGTGGACCTGGCCTACTACGGCGGGCGCACGCACCGCGAGATCGCCGAGGACCTCCACCTGCCGCTGGGCACGGTGAAGACGAGGTTGCGCGACGCCCTGCTGAAGCTGCGGGACGCGATGGGGGTGCGGTCGTGAGCGAGCACGAGGAGCGGGAGCGCCGGCCCGGCGCCGGCCCGGTCCCGGGTGACGACGGGTCGCTCGCCGGCGCGTGGGCGCTGGACGCCCTCTCCGGTCAGGAGCGCGCCGGCTACGAGGATCGCCTGCGCCGGCGGCCCGAGGAGCGCCGCGAGGCCGACGGGCTGCGCGAGACGGCGTCGCGGCTGGGAGCGGCCTCGGCCGTCCCACCGCCGGCCCGGCTGCGCGCGGACGTGCTCGCGGCGATCGCCCGCACGCCGCAGGAGCCCCCCGCGGGAACGGCCCCGGTGTCCTCCCTGGAGGTGCGGCGCCGGCGCCGTGGCGCTCCTTCGCGCTGGAGCGCGCTGGTGGCGGCCGCCGGCGTCCTCGTCGCGGCCACCGGTGCCGGGGTCGCGCTGGACGCCCGCGGCGACGCGGAACGAGCCCGGCAGGTCGCCGAGGCCCGGCGCGAGCAGCAGCGCACCGCCGAGAGCACGCTGGAGCAGGTGGCGGCCCTGCTGGCCTCGGGGGACAGCGTCACCGTGCAGGTCTCCTCCGGCGGCACGGCGACCGTCGTGCGGGCCGGGGACCGGGCCGCGGTGATCGCCGCGGGCCTGCCCGCGGCCGGGGAGGGGCACGCCTACCAGCTGTGGCTGGTGCACGACCACGGCGTCACCCCCGGCGCGGTGATGCCGCAGGCCGGCGGGCAGGACGGCCCGGCCGTGGCGCTGGTCGAGGACCTCGGCTCGGCGACCGGCCTGGGGCTGTCGGTGGAACCCGCCGGCGGGTCGCAGCAGCCCACCACGACGCCCGTCGTGGTGGCCCCGCTGCCGGCCTGAGGGGGCGGGTCGCCCGCCTCCGCGCCGCGGGGGCAGGATCGGGGCGTGAGCGCCTCCCGTGAACCCGCCGTCCACGTCCTGCACGAGAACCCCGAGTGGATGCCCCCGTTCGCGGCGGCGTTCGCCGCCGAGGGCGTGCCGCTGGTCGAGCACGTCCTGGACGGTGGGGTGCTCGACCTCGCCGAGCCGCCCGCGCCGGGCGTGTGGTGGTCGCGCATGTCCGCGTCGGCGCACACCCGCGGGCACGCGAGCTCGGTGGCCCACACCCGCGCGGTGCTGTCGTGGCTGGAGGCCTCGGGGGCGCGCACCGTCAACGGGCGGGCCGTGCTGGAGCTGGAGCTCAGCAAGGTCGCGCAGCTGACGGCGCTGGCGGCGGCCGGGATCGACGTGCCCCGGACCGTCGCCGTGGTCGGGGCGGACCTGGCCGCGGCGGCCCGGCGGTTCGCCGCCGACCTGGGCGGCCCGTTCGTCACCAAGCACTCCCAGGGCGGCAAGGGCCTGGGGGTGGCGCGGTTCTCCGGCTACGAGGAGTTCGCCGACACCCTCGCCTCCGGGGCGCTGGACGAGCCGTTCGACGGGGTGTGGCTGCTGCAGGAGTTCATCGCCTCCGCCGACGACAGCGTCACCCGTGCGGAGTTCGTGGGCGGGGAGTTCCTGTACGCGCTGCGCGCCGACACCGCGCGCGGCGGCTTCCAGCTGTGCCCGGCCGACGCGTGCGCCGTCGACCCCGACACCGGCCGGCCCGTGCTGCCGCCGGGCGCGACCGTCGCCCAGGAACCGGGGGAGACGATCTTCTCCCTGCACGAGGGCTTCGACCACCCCGTGCTGGAGCGCTACGCGCAGTTCCTGCGGCGCAACGGCATCGAGGTCGCCGGCATCGAGTCGATCACCACCGTCGACGGCCGGGTCGTCACCTACGACGTCAACACGAACACCAACTACAACGCCGCCGTGGACGCCGCCGCACCCCGCTCGGGACCGCGGGAGATCGCCCGCTACACCGGGCGGCTGCTGGAGCGGGCCGGGTCGGTCGCCTGAGCGCCGGGTGACCACGGGGCGGGGGCGGGGGCGGGGGTGGCGGCACCGCACACCCCTGCGCGGCGACGACGGTGCGGGAGGCGGGACTCGAACCCGCACGCCCGGAGGCACAGGAACCTAAATCCTGCGTGGCTGCCAGTTACACCACTCCCGCTCGCGACCCGGAGAGCCTAGCCCAGCGACCGGCCCCCGCCGCCGCTCAGGCCGCGTCCAGGCCCAGGTCGCGGCGCAGCTTCGCCACGTGACCCGCCGCGCGGACGTTGTACTGCGCCAGCGCGACGCGACCTGCGGGGCCCACCACGACCGTGGAGCGGATCACCCCCACCGACGTGCGGCCGTAGTTCGTCTTCTCCCCCCACGCCCCGTAGGCCTCGAGCACCTGGTGGCCGGTGTCGGACAGCAGCGGGAACGTCAGGCCGTCGCGCTCGGCGAACGCCGCCAGCTTCGCCACCGGGTCGGGCGAGACGCCCAGCACCCGGTAGCCGGAGGCGTTCAGCGCGTCGAGGGAATCGCGGAAGTCGCACGCCTGCGTCGTGCAGCCGGGCGTCATCGCGGCCGGGTAGAAGTACACGACCACGTGCTCGCCGCGCAGCTGCGACAGCGTCACGGTGCTGCCGTCGTGGGCGGGGAGGGTGAAGTCGGGGGCGGGGTCGCCGGCGGCGAGTCGGGCGCTCATGCGCGCACGCTAACGGCGACCGCGCGCACCGGGTGAGCCGAGGGGTGCGCCCGGGGGGTCCGCGGCGGGCACCTCCGGTACGGTTCGGCGGACGGCCGGACCCCTTCGGGGCCGGCGCACAACCGGCGCCGGGGCGGCACGCGTCCCCGGCTGGACAGACCCGTGCGACGGGCAGGAGGTGGCCGTGACGGCCAGCGACGGCAAGGCCGAGATCACCACGAGCGACCCGCGCGCCCTGGAGCGCGAGATCGAGCTGCGGCGCGCGCAGCTGGCGGGCACGCTCGACGAGCTGACCGACCGGCTGCAGCCCGACGCGATCAAGGCGCGGGCCCTGGCGGCCGCGCGCGGCAAGGCGGTCGCGTTCGCGACCGCGCCCGACGGGTCGCCCCGCACGGGCCGCCTGGCGGCCGTGGGCGCCGCGGTGCTGGGCGTGACGACCCTGCTGGTGGTGCGGGCGGTGCGCAGCAGGCGCCGCTGACCCCGCCGGCGAGCAGCGCCCCCGAGCCGGCCCGGCTGCGGGGGCGCTACCGTTCGGCGCGTGAGCACGCCCGCCGACGACTCCCGCCTGCCCGTCCGCATGCTGCACGACCGCGTGCTCGTGGCCGCCGACGACACCGGCGAGCGCAAGTCGTCGGCGGGCATCGTGATCCCCGCCACGGCCGCCGTGGGGCGCCGGCTCTCCTGGGCGTCGGTGATGGCCGTGGGCCCGCACGTGCGGCAGGTGCAGACCGGCGACCGGGTGCTGTTCGACCCCGAGGACAAGGCCGAGGTGGAGCTGGCCGGCAAGGGGTACGTGCTGCTGCGCGAGCGCGACCTGCACGCCGTCGCCGCCCCGCGCGTGGAGGACGGCCAGACCGGGCTCTACCTCTGAGCCCCGCGGCCCCGCGGCGCGCCGGGGCGGCGCGCCGCAACGCCCGCTACACCCCGCTGGACACCGACGGCCCGCTGCCGTGGGAGATGGTGCGCTCGGTGCCCGCCATCCGCCGCGCCCCGCACGAGTTCCTCGCCGGCCTGGTGCGCCGCTACGGCGACACCGCCGCCGTCCCCCTGCCGCGCACCCCCGTGCTGGTCCTCAACGACCCGGCGGGGGTGCGCCGCGTCCTGGTGGACAACGCCCGCGGCTACGGCAAGGCGACCGTGCAGTACACGGCGCTGGCCGCCGTCACCGGGCCCGGCCTGCTCGCCGGCGACGGCCCCACCTGGCGCTCGCACCGGCGCACCCTGCAACCGGCCTTCCACCACGGCTCCCTGGACGCCGTCGCCGAGCACGCCGTGGGCGCCGCGCGCGCCCTGCGCGCCGAGGTGGACGCCCTGCCGCCGGGACGGGCGCTGGACGTGGTCGGCGCCGTCTCGCGCGCCTCCCTGGAGGTCGTGGGGCGCACCCTGGCCGCCGCGGACCTGTCCGGGGTGGCGCCGCGGCTGGTGGACGCGGTGGGCGAGGCGCTGGAGCTGGTGGTGGCGCGCGCGGCCTCGCCGGTGCCGGCGTCCTGGCCCACCCGCTCGCGGCGGGCGCTGGCCGCGGCCGTGGCCGAGATCGACGAGGTGTGCGCGCGGGTCCTGGCCGAGCGCCGGGCACGGGGCGTCGCCCCGGACGCCACCGACGTCGTCGCCCTCATGCTCAACGCCGGGATGGGCCCGCAGGAGGTGCGCGACGAGCTCGTCACGTTCGTCGTCGCCGGCCACGAGACGGTGGCCTCCTCCCTGACGTGGACGCTGGACCTGCTGGCGCGCGAGCCGTCCGCGCAGCGCCGCCTGCAGGCCGAGCTGGCCGCCGTGCTGGGCCCGCCCGGCGCCGCCCGCGAACCCCGCTGGGAGGACCTGCCCCGGCTGCGCTACGCGCGCGCCGTGGTGGACGAGTCGCTGCGGCTGTACCCGCCGGCGTGGGTGATCACGCGGCGGGCGCTGGCCGACGACGTGCTGGCCGGGGTGCCGGTGCCCGCCGGGACCCTCGTCATCGTCAGCACCTGGGCGCTGCACCGGCACCCGGGCGCCTGGCCCGCCCCGGAGCAGTTCCGCCCCGAGCGGTTCCTGGACGCCCCCCGCCGCGACGCCTACGCGCCCTTCGGCGCCGGGCCGCGCCAGTGCATCGGCCGCGACCTGGCCCTGGTGGAGGAGGTGTTCGTCCTGGCGGCGCTGCTGCGCGACCGCGCGGTGCGCCCGGTGCCCGGCCGCCGCGCGCAGGTCGAGGCGCTCGTCTCGCTGCGCCCGCGCGGGGGGCTGGAGCTGTTCGTCGAACCCCGTCAGTAGCCGCTCAGGTCGGGCCAGCGCCGTTCGACGCCGGCCCGGTCCAGGACGGCCGCGAACTCCTCGAACGCCTCCGCGGACGCCTGCACCTGCCGCGGCGTGCGGCCGGTGCGCACGGCGAAGGCCGCGAGGTGCCCGGCGACCTCCCCGACGTTCCACTCCACCGGGTGCAGCCGGAAGCACCCGTTGGTCACGTGCGTGGTCCCCAGGTCCTTCGCCGCGGGCAGCAGGTTCTCCACCCGGACGGGCAGGAGCGCGCCGAGCGGGATTTCGAACGGCACGCTGGCGACGTCGACGTAGCCGCGCCCGCCGGTGGAGGGGTGCAGGTCGATGCGGTAGCTGCCCACCCCCACCGGCTGCTCGTGGCGGGTGCCGCCGCCGGGGCCGACGACGTCCAGGGCGACGTCGTTCTCGGTGACGGTGCGCACCGCCCGGATCCGGCGCGACTCGCGCACGTAGGGCGCCATCGCCAGGCCGTCGGGGGTCCCCGTCACGTCGGGGCGGATCCGCAGGCCCGGCAGCCCCGTGGACCCGTCGGGGTTGGGCAGCTCCGTCTGCAGCCAGTGCAGCAGCGACAGCGACAGCTGGCGGGCGCCGTCCTCGGCCGCCGCGCGCGCCGCCGGGTCGTCGACGGCCCACGGCAGCTCCCAGTAGTCGTTCATCGGCCAGTTGACGAGCACCACGTCGGAGTCGAAGGCGCCGGGCTCGTGCATGCCGCGGGCGAGCAGTCGCCGGAAGCGCCACAGGTCCTTGTCGCCGGGGTCCTTGGACTGGTCCGCCCGCTCGGTCAGCGGGTCCTCGTCGGGGTTGGGCGCGAAGGTGCGCTGCACCCGCTCCAGGGTCCGCGGGTCCGGTGCGGTCATCGACAGCAGCGGCCCGCCCCAGTGCGCGGGGGCGTAGCTGCGCCAGGTCCCGTAGTCGCGCGGGCGTTCGACGGTGTGGTCCTCCCCGGCGTGGTGGGAGACCGCGAACGTCACCGTGATGCCCTGCTGGTCCGCCGGGTCGGCGACGTCCGGGGCGTGCGGCTCGCCGTGCTCGGAGCGCGCCTCGGCACCGCTGACGTGCTCGACACCGCCCAGGGCCAGCAGGTCGCCGCCCTCGGTGGCGTCCAGGACGTAGGCGGCCTCGACGGTGCGCTCGGCGCCGGTGTCGAGGTCGGTGAGCGTGACGGCGGTGACGCGGTCGCCGTCGACGTGCACCGCGCGGGCCCGGGTGCGGTGGGCGACCTCCAGGCGCCCCGCGACCACGAGCGGGCCCAGCATCGCGTGCAGGACGGCGAGCGCGACCCTCGGCTCGTGGCACAGCTTGCTGACGCGGCCGGCGCCCGGGTTGAGGTCGGGACGGCGGGCGGCGTCGGCCCGCAGCGGGTACCAGGTGCGGTAGTGCTGCCGGATCCCCTCGCGCAGCCGCCGGTAGCTGCGGGTGGCGCCGAACTGCTCGATCCACGGGTGCTCGTCGGGCGGCACGGCCTGGCTGGTGAACTGCCCGCCGACCCAGGTGGTCTCCTCGGTGAGCAGGACGCGGGCGCCGGCGCCGGCGGCGGCCAGGGCGGCGGCGACGCCCCCGGTCCCACCGCCGACGACGAGGACGTCCGGCCGGCGGACCTGTCGATCGGTGCTGCGGTGCACTGGCTCTCCTCAGGCGGGGACGGTGACGTGGGCGACGTCGTGGGTGGCGGAGAACCGGCGGATCTCCTCGGGCCAGGCGAGCGGGACGCCGAGCGTGCCGGACAGCAGCCCCTGGTACCGCTCCAGGTGGGTGGGGTCGGCACGCACCTGCGACGGGGCTGCACCGTGCTCCGCGCAGTAGGCGGCGAGCGCTCCGACGGCCTCGCCGATCGTGAACTCCACGGGGTGCAGGCGGTAGGCGCCGTTGGTGACGTGCGTGGTGCCGATGTTCTTGGCCGCCGCCAGCAGGTTGACCACGTCGCGCGGCAGCAGCGCACCGAGCGGCACCTGGAAGGGGAAGCAGTCGATGTCCACGTAGGTGCGCCCGGAAGTCGACGGGTGCAGGTCGATGCGGTAGTAGCCGGTGCCCACGGAGTCGGTGAACTGCGCGGACCCGGCGCCGTCGCCGCGCGCCAGGCGGCCGACGTCCAGCTCGGTGACGGTCCGCTCCGCGACGATGCGCCGGGCCTCGCGGACGTACACCTCCTTGGCCAGGCCGTCGGCGGTCCCGGTGACGTCGCCGCGCAGCCGCAGCTGCGGGTACCCGGTCCCGCCGTCGTGGCGCGGCGCCTCGGTCTGCAGCCAGTGCACGAAGGACAGCGTCAGGTCCCGGGCGCCGGCCAGCGCGCGCTCGCGGGTTGCGCCGTCCACGCCCAGCAACGGCAGTTCCCAGTAGTCGGTCTGCGGCCAGTTCACGCAGGTGACCTCCCCGCCGCGGAAGGAGGGGTCCAGCTGCGCGCGGGCCAGCAGGCGGCGGTACTGCCACAGGTCGCGCTGCGGCTGCCGCTCGCCCAGCACCGGGTCGGCGGCGAACAGCGGGCGGGTGCGCCGGGCGAGGGTCTCCGGCACCACGTCGTCGAAGGACAGCTGGGGCCCGGGCCAGCGCGGGTCGTGCGTGTCGCGCCAGTGCTCGTACCCGGCGGGGCGCTCGACCACGTGCTCCTCCCCGGCGCGGAGCTCCAGGGCGCAGCACCAGGTGACCGCCTGCTGGTCCAGCGGGTCGGCGACGTCGGGGGCGTGCGGCTCACCGGTCCGCGCCCGCGACTCCGCCCCGACCACGTGCTCCACCCCGGCCAGTTCCAGGACGTCGCCGAGCTCGGTGGCGTCGGCGACCAGCGGGGCGATCAGGCGGGTGGGCCGGCCGTCGGAGAGGTCGTGCACCAGGACCTCGCCGATGCGCTCGCCGTCGCGCTGCACCGCGGTGGCGGCCGTGCGCCGCAGCACGGTGAGCAGTCCGGCACCCTGTGCCGGGGACAGCAGTTCCTCCACCGCGAGGGCGGCGACGCGGGGCTCGCAGCACAGCCGTGACACGTACCCCAGGCCGGGGTTGAGCAGGGGGTCGGCGGCCGCCGCCGGGCGCAGCGGGTAGGCGCGCCGGTAGTGCTCGCGGACCAGCTCGCGCAGCCGCCGGTAGGCGGGGGAGGAGTGCTCGCCCTCGATCCAGCGGTGCTCGTCGGGCGGGACGGCCTGGGTGGTCAGCTGGCCCCCCAGCCAGTCGGAGCGCTCGACGAGGACGACGTGTCGCCCGAGCCGGGTGGCGGTCAGCGCGGCGGCCACGCCGCCCAGGCCCCCGCCCAGGACGAGCAGGTCGGCGGTGAGGGTCCTCACCCCTTCACGCTCCCGTCGGTCAGGCCGGAGACGAACGCCCGCTGGTTGAACAGGAAGACCGCGAGCACCGGCAGAGTGATGAGCACGGCACCGGCCATCAGCGGCCCGTACTGCACGTTGCCGCTGGCCAGGAAACGGGCCAGGGCCAGCTGGACGGTCTGCGTCTCGGCGGAGGTGGTCACCACCAGCGGCCACAGGAAGTCGTCCCACACCCCGGTGAACGCGAAGATCGAGACGACCGCCAGCAGCGGCTTGGCCAGCGGCAGGTAGATCCGCGTGAAGATGCGGACCTCCCCGGCGCCGTCGATGCGGGCCGCCTCGGCGAGGTCGGGGTTGGCCGAGGCGAAGTACTGCCGGGCCAGGAAGATGTTCATGGGCCCGATGACGTACGGCAGCACGACGCCGCCGAGGGAGTCCAGCAACCCGCTGCCGCCGTGGCCGAGAAGGTCGTTGCCGCCGGCCAGCGGGAACTGCTTGGCCATGAGGAACAGCGGGATGAGCGTCACGGAGACCGGGATCGCTGCGGTCGACACCAGGCCGTAGAAGAGTGCCGTGCTGCCCCGGAAGGGGAGCATGGCGAACGCGTACCCGGCGGCGGTGGCGAACACCACGTTGGCGAGGACGGCGACGACCGTCACGACGGCGGTGTTCCACAGGGCCCGCCCGAGGTTCGCGTCCCAGGCGGCGCCGAAGTTCTGCAGGGTCGGGTTCTCGGGCAGGAGCTGCGGGGCGCCGAAGGCGTCCTCGCTCGGCGTGAACGCCAGGCTGATCACCCACAGGAAGGGGATCAGGACCAGGACCGTGGCCGTCGCCAGCAGCACGACGTTCGTCGCCGCGGTGTGGCGCCGGGTCGGCCCGCGGCCGCGGCCGGCGGTGGGGGCGCCCGGGGTTCCGGTGCGGCCCGGAGCGGTGGCGGTGCTCACGACTTCCTCCCGGAGACGCCCCGGACGGCCAGCCCGGAGAAGGACACGATGAGGGCGAACAGGACGAACGCCATGGCCGAGGCGGATCCGAAGCTGTTGTACTGGAACGCCTCGGTGTAGATGAGGTAGTTGACCGTGGTGGTGGAGCCGAGCGGGCCTCCCTGGGTCAGGACGTAGATCTCGGCGAAGCCCTGCGACAGGTAGATGATGTCCATGGCCACCACGTAGGTGAGCATCGGCCGCAGGCCCGGCAGCGTCACGTAGCGGAACCTGTGCCAGGCGCCGGCGCCGTCCATCGACGCCGCCTCGTACAGCTCCCGCGGGATCCCCTGCAGACCGGCCAGGAGCAGCACCATGTTGCTGCCCAGGGCTTTCCAGACCCGCATCGCCGAAGCGGCCGCGAGGGCGGTGTCCTCCTGCAGCAGCCAGCGCTGCTCCGGCAGGCCGAGCCCGGTCAGCCACTCGTTGAACAGCCCGTCGGGGCTGTACATCCACAGCCACACCATGCTCACCACGGTCAGGGAGACGATGTGCGGCACGTACAACGCGGAGCGGAAGGCGCCGACGCCGCGGAACGGCCGGTTCGCCAGCAGCGCCAGCACCAGTGCGAGCGCGACGGTGACCGGCAGGACCATCAGGACGTACTCGCCGGTGACCAGCAGCGCCTGTGCGAACTCCGGGTCGTCGAGCAGGGCCGCGTAGTTCGCCCACCCCACCGGCCGTGGTTCCCCGCGGCTGAGCGGGGAGTACTCCGTGAAGCTCAGCGCCAGCCCGTACAGCACGGGCACGAACTGGAAGACGACGAGGTAGAGGGCGGCCGGTGCGACGAAGGCCAGGCCGATCCAGCGACCGCGGGGGCGCCGGCCGCGCCGGTGCGACGGCGCGGCGGCGGCCGCGGTCCCCGCGGCCGGGGCGGCAACGGCCGCCATCAGGCTCCACCCGCCCGGGCCGCCTTGGCGAGCACCTCGTCGACGGCCGGGGCCGCCTGGGCCAGGGCGTCCTGCGGGCTCAGCTGCTCGTTCAGCGCCCGCTCCAGGAACTGCGACAGCGTGTCGCGGCCCTGCACCCAGCCGGGGACGTTGGGGTTGGGCACCCACGCGTCGGCCGCCCGCACGAACGCGGTCATGACGGGTGAGTCCTGCACGTAGGGGTCGTCGACGGAGGACGCGCGCAGCGGGATCGCGCCGATGCCCTGCGTGTAGCGGCTGCTGGTCTCCGGCTGCAGCAGGTAGCTGATGAACTCCCAGCCGAGGTCCTTGGCGGTGGAGTCCCTGTTGATCATCAAGCCGGGACCGGCGCCGCCGAGGACGCCGGGGTCGCTGCCGCGGAACGACAGCGGCGGCATCACCCGCAGGTCCAGCTCGGGGTGGGCGTCGTACATCGACTGCGCCCTGACCGCGGTGCTCATGGTCATCGACGCCCGGCCCGTGACGAGCGGCTGCTGCTCGACGGGGGAGTCGGAGTAGTTCTGCCCCAGGTCGGCCGACACGGCGGGGTCGCCCTGGAAGAGGCTCGTGAAGTAGTCCAGGGCGGTGACGCCGGCCGGGGAGTCGAACTCGGCCGTGGCCGGGGAGGACCCGCTGACCTGCTCACCGCCGGCGGAGGCGAGCAGTGCGGCGAAGGACTGCTGCCGTCCGATGGCGTCGCTCATCAGCAGCAGACCGCTGCGGGTGGTGGCGCCCGAGCCGTCCCGCACGGTGAGGCGCCGGGCCACCTCCAGCAGCTCCTCCCACGTCGACGGCGGGGCGTCGGGGTCCAGGCCCGCCTCGCGGAAGTCGCCGGCCCGGTAGGTGACGAGGCTGCCCTGGATCGACAGCGGCACGAGGTACTGGGTCCCGTCGACCCGGCCGCCGGGGAGTGCCGCGTCCAGGTCCTCGAGGTCGGCGGCGTCCAGACGCTCCAGGTAGGGGCCCAGGTCCTCCAGGCGCTCGTTGACGACGAAGTCGGCCACGGCCGCCGGTCCGTGCCCGAACACGTCCGGTGCGGTGCCGGCGGCGAACGCCGCGTTCAGCTTCGTCGACATGTCGCCCCAGTCGAGGTAGGTGACGTCCACGGTCGCGCCCGTCCGGTCCTCGAACGCGGGCACGATCTCCTGCGTGACCAGGTCGATCTCCGTCTGGTTGGTGCCGGGGAACCAGACGACGAGGTGGTCGGCGGGTCCTGAGGGCGCCGACCCCCCGGCCTCGGCGGAGTCGTCGCCGGCGAAGGCGCAGCCGGGCAGGGTGAGCAGCGAGGTGCCGAGCGCGCCGCCGAGGACGGTGCGCCGGCGGGGTGCCGAGGTGGTCATGGGATCCTCCTGTTTCGTATGAGGCTTGCGTCGTCGCGAGCGGCGGGGGGAGCGGGGCGCTCCTCCGGGAGGGGTCAGCGGGTGGTGGGCGGTGCGCCGATGCTGCTGCCGCGCAGCGGCAGGCACGGCACGACGTCGACGTGGGTACGGGGCAGCTCGCCGTCCAGGAACCCCAGCAGGACGCGCACGGCCCGGGCGCCCATCGCGCGGCGCGCCACGCCGACGTGGCTCCAGCCGTCCGCCGCGGACCCGGGCTCGGGCACGTCGAGGCACGCCACCGAGACGTCCGCGGGCACGGCCAGCCCTCGTGCGCGCAGCAGGACGGCCAGCTCGGCGGCGTGCTCGGGGGTCTCGACGACGAAGGCCGTCACCCCGTCGCCCAGCTCGCGGCCCACCCAGGCGTCCGCGACGGTGCCGGCCTCGACCAGGTGCGGCGCCGAGCACGCCAGGCCCGCGTCGGGCACGAGCGCGCGGAAGGCGCGCAGGCGCTCCTCCTGCGGCCGCCGCCGCGCGGCCATGCCCAGGTAGGCCAGGCGCCGGTGCCCCGCGCCGGCGAGCGCGCGCAGGACCTCCGTGACGGCCGTGGGGTAGTCGGCGGCGACGTACGGCATGGGGGTCACCGCGCCGGACCGGTTGCCGACCAGGACGAAGGGGAACCCCTCCACCGCCAGGCGCTCCATCTCCTCCTCGTTGCGCTCGCGACCGAGGACGACCGCGCCGTCGGTCAGCCGCAGCCGGTTGGAGCCGCGGCCGTAAACGCTGCGCGTGCCGTCCGGCAGTTGGGTGGAGGCGAACAGGACGAGGTCCTGCCCCTCGGCGACGGCCTGCTCCTCGATGCCCACGAGGAACTCGTGGTAGTAGTCGTCCGCGGCCACGGGGAAGACCCGCTCGAAGGTGTGCACCCCGAGCAGGCCGTTGCGCCCCCCGCGCAGGGACCGGGCGGCGGCGTTGGGCACGTAGCCCAGGGAGTCCATGGCGGCCCGGATCTTCTCCTGGGTGGCCGCCGCGATGCCCTTCTCGGTGGCCTTGCCGGTGAGGACCAGCGACACCGCGGCCTGCGACACCTGAGCCAGGCGGGCGATGTCGCGCTGGCTCGGCCGGGTGCTGCTGGGCACGGTGTCCTCCACGGCGGTGTCGAGGGGTGTCGGGCGATCCTCGTACGTATGAGGATCGCCGTGCAGCGAGTGCACCACTGTTCGGGGGGTGGCGTCAACGCCCGGGGTGAACGGTCCCGCGGAACCCCGGGCGCGCCCCCGCTCCGGGTGGAGCGGTTCAGGGCATCTCCACCGTCTCCGCCCGCCGCACCTCCGCCAGCGCCGCCTCCAGGTGTCGCGCCAGGGGGCTGCCGGTGGCCGCGACGAGGTCGGCGACCAGCAGGAGCGCGTGCCGCAGCACCGCCTCGTGCGGGGCGCGGGGCACCTCGGCGACCTCCGGGTGCTCGCCCAGCGCCCCGGTCAGCGCCAGCACCAGCAGTTGCGGGTCCAGGGGCGTGAACCACGCCGGCGCCGTGCGTGCGCAGCGCAGCACCACGGCCCGCAGGTCGTCGGCGTCCAGGCCGTCCGGGTGCAGCTCCTCCAGCGCACCGCGCAGCACCCGCCCCAGCACCGTGCGCGCCGCATCGGCGTCGAAGGCCGCCAGCGCCGCGCCCGCCCGGCCGAACCCCTCGTCGTCGTCGGCGGCGAGCGCACGCACGGCGCCGGTCAGGGTGCGGGTCAGGACGGCGGGGTCGGTGGTCCGGGCAGGGGTGCTCACGGGGGCCATCCTCCCAGCGCCCTGCGACACCACCCCCACCCGTGCTCGGGCCCGGACCGTGACCCGAACGTGATCCCGCCCGAGTTGCTCCCCGCGCGCGCCTGCCTACCGTGGAGAGGGAGGTCCGAGAGAACGCGCCTCGTGAGCACCGCGTCGACCGCGGCCCGTGAACCGGAGGAACTCGAGATGGCCACCAGAACCGGAAACCGCAGCAGCACCGCTCGATCCACGCACCGTTCCCCGGTGCAGGTCGGCTCCCTGATCGTCGGCGCGATGTTCGTCGTCGTCGGCATCGCCGGGTTCATCCCCGGCATCACCACGAACTACGGCCAGCTCGAGTGGGCCGGCCCCGACTCGCACGCCATGCTGCTCGGGATCTTCATGGTCTCGATCCTGCACAACCTGCTGCACCTCGGCCTCGGCGTTCTCGGCCTCGTCGCCGCGAAGTCGGCCAGCGCCGCCCGCAGCTTCCTGATCGCCGGCGGTCTCGTGTACGCCGCGCTGTGGATCTACGGCCTCGTCGTCGCCGAGGAGAGCCAGGCCAACTTCGTGCCCCTGAACAACGCCGACGACTGGCTGCACCTGGTGCTGGCCGTGGGCATGATCCTGCTCGGCCTGGTCCTGCCGCGCCGCGTGGAACTGCCCGCGTCGGAGCACTGAGAGCCGATCGCGGCCGCGCCCCCGGGCGCGGCCGCTCCGCACCACCGGAGGAAGGAGCACCGTGAGCAACGACGAGCGTTCGACGCTGCCCGTGCCGGACTACGACCACCTGCCGCTGGCGACCCTCACCGACCGCATCCGCTCGCTGGACGCGGCCGGGCTGGGCGACCTCATCGTGTACGAGGAGGCCCACGGCGCGCGGGAGCCGGTGCTCACGGTCCTGCGCGCCCGGGCCGACCAGCTCGCCGCCGGCGCGGAACCCTCCGGGGGGAACCCCGCCGCCGCCCAGCCCGAGCACGCGCCCGCACCGCAGGGGCCGGACCTGGGCGCCACCGACGCCCCGCCGATCAACCCCCCGTCCCAGGGCGTGCCGACGAACCCGGCCCAGCCCCGCTGACCCGGGCCCGGTCGGCCCGTCCCGCGGGCGCGACCGGTTTCGCGGCGTGCGGCACCCGGCTCCCGGCGTACCGCACGCCACCGCGTGCCCGGGCGCCGATCGCGGCCCACACGCACACCGCCCGCTCGGCCGCCCACAGCGGCGCCCACAGCGCCGCCGTCGCGGGGTAGTGCGCCCGGCCGCCGTGCCGCCGGCGGCCCACCTCGGCCACCGCCACGGCGGTCAGCGCACCGCCGGCGAGCGCGGCCGCGCCCCGCCCCCGGCGGGCGGCCAGCACCAGCAGCGGCAGCCAGGACGCCTCCACCGCCAGTCGCCACGGCTGGGCGAAGTCGTCGTACGCCTGCCGCACCCGCTGGCCGGCGAAGTGGCGCGCCGTCGGCGGCAGCCGCGGGACGTACACCCCGGAGGCCGCGACGACGCGCCCGCCGGCCGCGGCGACGGTGCGCAGCATCTGCAGGTTCTCGAACAGCACGTCCCCGTCGTAGCCGCCCATCGTCTCGAAGGTGCTGCGGCGGACGGCGATCGTGCCGGGGTAGTCAGCGCCGAACGCGCGGTTCACCAGGGAGCGGGCGGTGTCCCAGCGCGCGTGCCAGGGCGCGGGGGAGAAGACGTTCTGCGGGCGCACGGCGTCCGCTCCGGCGAGCAGGTCCAGCACCGCGCGCAGTCCCGCGGGGGAGTAGCGGACGTCGTCGTCGGCCACGACGACGAGCTCGTGACGGGCGCCGAGCACGCCGGTGACGACGCCGGCGACCTTGCCGTTGCGGCCCGGCCAGGGCCGGGGAGGCACGTGCCGCGCGCCGCTGCCGCGCCAGGCCGCCGCGTGCCGCTCGAACTCCGCCGGCGGGGAACCGTCGACGACGGTGACGTCCACCAGGTCGCGCAGCGAGGCCAGGTACGCCCCCAGCTCCCGGACCTCCGCGTCCGGACGGCCGTCCCAGCGCAGCGGGACGACGTACGCCGCGCCCGGGGTCTGCGCGCCCGGGGCCGGGCTCACGGCAGGGGTTCGAGCAGCGAGCTGCGCCCCTGCTCCCAGCAGGCCAGCTGGTGCTCGCCGGCGATCGCGTCCAGCGCCAGGCACGCCGCGGCGCCGAGCAGGACGTCGGCGGTCAGTCCCGGCTCGCGCCGCGCCAGCGCACCGGCGAGGTCGCGCCCGGCGATCTGCTCGTGCACCGCGTCGGCCTGGACGTGCTCGTCGAAGAACCACGTCGCGTCGGCGTCGAACCCCAGCCGGCGGAACCCGTTGCCGTACGCCTTGTTGGGCAGCGAGGACGTCATCTCGAACACCGCGAGGTGCCCGACGATCGCCCCGCGCAGGCGGCGGTGCAGCCCGAACAGCGACATCGCGTTCGTGCCCACCAGCGTGCTCGCCGGCACCGAGGGCAGGTATCGGCCGTAGGTGTCGTCCAGCCCCGCGGCGCGCATCGTGCGGGCGAACAGCGCCGAGTGCATCCGCTCGGGCCGGCCGCCGCCGTACTCGTCGGACTGCACCTCCACCAGGGCCGCCTTCGGCCCGCCGGCCAGGCGCGGCACCGCCCACGTGTGCGGGTCGGCCTCCTTCAGGTGGTAGATCGAGCGGTGCACCAGGAACTCCCGCACCTGCTCCAGGCTCGCGCGCCGCTGCAGGAACGCGCTCACACCCGGGCCGTCGTCGTCGGCGGCCATCGCGAAGAGCGTCTCGGCCACGTCCTGCGCCGGCACGTCCGGCACCTCGGCGAGTTCGCGCACGGCAGCCTCGAACGGGCCCTCCAGCTCCTCGCGCACGCCCAGCAGGCCCAGGTCCCACTCCAGGCGGTCGTCGACGCCCTCGACGCCCCGGTAGTGCAGTTCGTACAGCAGGGCCAGCGACAGCTGCACGTCCTCGTCGCGCAGCACGTCGGCGGCACCCGCGGCCCGCGCAGCCAGCGCGCGCAGCTGCACCGCCGAGGGGGCGCCCGGCTCGGCGCGCAGGAACCGCAGGAGCGCGGCGCTGAGCTCGCCGCGCGCCGGGGGCAGCGGCAGGCGCCCGGCCGCGCGGCGGTCGTCGGCGGGAGTGGTGGCGGCGGCGTCGGTGGAGGTGGTGGCGGGGGTCACGGCCAGGGTGTCGGCGGGGGTGGTCGTGGTCATCGGGGCGTCCTGTCCTCGTCTCGGGCGGTGCGGGTGCGCGGGGGTGTCACGGCTCCCCCCGGTGCGGCCGGGCCGGGTGCGCGCGTGCGCGTCGCCGCCCCGGTGGGTAGGAAGACCGGTGTGGAACCCGAGACCGCGTCCCCCGACCGCCCGGCCGACCCCCGCGCCCAGGAGGTCACCGTCACGGTCTGCCCCTCCGGGCCGCTGCTGCTGCGCGGGCCCGCGACGCTGCTGGACGGGGACGGGCAGCGACTGGACCCGGGCCGCCGGACGGTGGCGCTGTGCCGTTGCGGCCGCAGCGCCGAAGCGCCCTTCTGCGACGGTTCCCACAAGCGCCGCACCCGCAGGCCGCCCGTGGACGCGCCGGGCGCGTGAGCGGGCGCTGCGGGCAGGGGTGCGGCCGGCACCCGGGATCGGGTCATCGGTCCCTCCGGATCAACGGCGCGGACCGCGCCCCGAGGGCCGCGGCTCGACCCCTCGCGAACGCTAGGTGGGGCCCCCGGACCCCGCAACCGCACCCGGACCGACCCGTCGGAGGGGGCTCGCGGCGCCGCTACGCTGCGGAGATCACCGGTTCCACGAGGAGGTCGTCGATGCCCACCCCGTCGCCCAGCACGCGCCGCAGGCGAGCCGCGTGAGCGCCGCCGAGCCCGGCCGGCACGTCCTGGTCACCGGAGCCGCGGGCAACATGGGCTCGCTCATCGGTCCCCGCCTCGCCGCCCCCGGCCGCACCTTGACGCTCACCGACGTGCACGTGCCCGACCCGCCGCCGACGGTCCCGGCCGGTGTCGCCGCGGACGCCGGCCCGGTGCGGTGGGCCCGGTTGTCGGTCACCGAGCCGGACGCCCTGGAGGCCGCCCTGGAGGGCGTGGACGCCGTGGTCCACCTCGGCGGCATCAGCCGGGAGGCGCCCTGGGAGGAGGTGCTCGCGGTGAACGTCGACGGCACCCGCAACCTCCTGGAGGCGGCCGTGCACCGGGGCGTGCGCCGCGTGGTGCTCGCCTCCAGCAACCACGCCGTGGGCTACCGCACCCGCGACGAGACCGTCGGAGGGTACCTGCCCGCCGACGTGCCGGTGCGGCCCGACAGCTACTACGGCTGGAGCAAGGCCGCCGTCGAGGCCCTGGGGCGGCTGTACAGCGACCGGTACGGGCTGCAGGTGTGCGTCCTGCGGATCGGCACGTGCTTCCCCGACCCCGCCACCCTGGGCGTGCGGGGTCTGTCGACCTGGATGTCCCCGGACGACGGCACCCGCCTGCTGGAGGCGGCCGTCACCGACACCACGCCCGGGTACGCGGTCGTGTGGGGGATCTCCCGCAACACCCGCCGCTGGTTCAGCCTCGCCGAGGGGGAGGCCATCGGCTACGACCCGCGCGACGACGCCGAGGACCACGCCGCGCAGGTCCTCGGGGAGGGCGCCGAACCGGACGTGCGCTCCCCGGACCTGTTCCGCGTCGGCGGGGCCCCGTTCCTGGAGAACCCCCTGGGTCAGCGGAACTGACGCACCGCCGCCGCCCCGGGCAGGTTGCCCGGGGCGGCGGCGCGGGGGTCAGCCCGCCGTGCGCCACGTCCGCGCGGCGGACGCCATCCGCTCGTGACCCCTGCGCCCGGCCAGGCCCAGGTGGTACAGGTGCAGCTCGGAGGCGCCGGCCCCGCGCAGGGCCGCCACGTGCGCGAGCAGGTCCTCGTCGCGGTCGGCGCCCAGCACCGTGACGTAGGCCCCGACGCCGGCGCCGCCGCGCGCGGCGTTGCGCACCGCCGCCACCGCGGCGGCCGTGGCCGGTGCCGTCGACCACGCCTGCAGCAGCTGCGCGTCGACCGCCGGGTCGGCCAGCGCCCGCTCGCCGAGCCCGGTGTTCGGCCCGGTGGCCCACGGGTCCGCCGCCGCGTGGATCGTGACGCGCAGCGGCCCGGGCGCGGCCGCCGACACCGCGGCCAGCACCTGCGCGCGCAGCTCGTCGGCGAAGGCGTGCCGCACCTCCAGCACCGCCCGCGAGGCGTCCTCGCCGATCAGGTCGGCCGCCTCGCGCGCGTCGTCCGGCGCGCTGTCCCGCAGGTCGCGCACGCCGCGCCGCAGCGCCGCCACCACCTCGCCCGGATCGGCTCCCTCCCGCGCCCACGCCTCGCGGCACCCGGTGCAGCAGCACACCGACAGCAGCCGCTCCAGCGCCGGGCCGAACGCGCCGGCGGTCTTCTCGTGCGCGGCGTTGTGCGTCACGCCCAGGGTGCCCAGCGCCTCCAGGGACACCCCGGTGACGGGGGCCCCGCGCACCGCCTCGGCCGCCAGCGTCGAGCAGTAGCCGCGCACCTGCGCCGAACTGGGGCACAGCGCGTAGGAGTAGCGGTCCCCGAAGCAGTTCACGACGGCCACCTCGGGGTGCTCGGTGCCCAGGCGGGAGGAGTGCGCCAGGACCGTCCAGGCGTCCACCTCCAGCCCGGCGGCGCGCAGCCGCCCGGCCGCCTCGGCGAACGCGTCGGCCGTCCCGTCCGGCACCACCCCCGCCGCGGGGCGCAGCGGTGCGCCGGCCCACGCCTGCTCCCGCACCGGCCGGTACAGCGCCGCGTGCGGCGCCTCCACGAGCTGGTGCGCCGGGTGCCACGGGGTGGCCGCACGGGTGGAGTGGTAGCTCGCGGCCAGGGCCACCCCGTCCAGCCCCAGGGCCAGCGCGCGCGGCACGAAACCGTCGTCGCCCAGCACGTCCCACGGGTACGCGTAGCCGACCAGCCGGCCCGCCGGGGCGCCGCCGGTCGGGGTGCTGGTGGTCGTGCTGGTCGGCGGCATCGTCGGCCCTCCCGGCGTCCTGCCCGCGGTGCCCGTCGCGCGCGCCCGCGGGGCGCTCATCGAACCCGGCGGACTGTACACACACGGGGGGTTCAGGCCGGCGGCGCCCGTGCCGAGAGCACGCGCATGGACACCACGCGCGACCACCCGGCCCCCGGCCGCCGCGACGGCGAGCACGACGAGCACGACGAGGGGCACGACGGGGAGCTGTTCGAGGGCTGGACCCTCCCCGACGGCACGTTCGAGGGTTTCGGCGCCCCGCTCACCCGCGGGCAGCTCGTCGAGCGTTTCGTGACCCGTTGCGCCGCAATGACGCGGTGAGCGCGAGGACCCGGACGCACTGAACGCACCGGGACGCAGGAACGGCGAAGGGCGTCCACCCGTGGGGTGGACGCCCT